>CAYWNI010000419.1:0-2540 GCA_964459525.1 uncultured Lentimicrobiaceae bacterium
ATACGTAACTTTCGGGTAAAAGTTCCGAAATCATTTCAGGCCACTCGATAAAACAATACGACTCACTGTAAAAGTACTCTTCGTAACCAATATCAAAAACTTCTTCAAGTTTATTGATGCGGTAGAAATCGAAATGAAAAACAGGACTTCCATTTTCGGTATGGTATTCATTTATGAGCGCAAATGTGGGACTGGTGATCACGTCAGTTACTTCAAGCACATTGCAAAATGCTTTAACCAAAGTAGTTTTACCCGCCCCCATTTTCCCTTTCAACAAGAAAATGCGATCATCCGCCATTTCTTCCAGAATTTTCAAAGCAATGGTCGGAAGGTCGTTAAGGTTTCGTGCAATTAGTGTTTCCATCTATTTGGCATTAAGGGTAATAAAAGGAATAAGTGCCTCTTCCATTGATATGCCCCCGTGTTGGAAAGTGTTTTTGTAATAATTTACGTAATAATTGTAGTTGTTGGGATAAGCAAAAAAGTCAGCTCCTCGGGTGAAAGCCCAGCGCGCGCTGATGTTTAGTTTTGGAAGAAAATATTCTTCGGGGTTGGCCATTTCAAAGACTTCTTTTTCGTTGTAAGCCAAGCTTTTGCCATATTTATAACGCAAATTGGTGTTTACGGTTTTGTCGCCAACAATTTTTACCGGATTGGTAACTTTTATGCTGCCGTGATCGGTAGTAATAAGCAGTGTAATGTCCTTTTCGGCCAGGTATTTAATGATGTCGAAAAGCGATGAGTGTTCAAACCACGAAAGCATAAGTGAGCGGTATGCAGGTTCGTCATCGGCCAGTTCACGAATAATTTCCATCTCGGTTCTGGCATGCGAAAGCATATCTACAAAATTGTAAACAATAATGTTTAAATCGTTTTGCATTATATTTGAAATGTTCTCAAATAACTTTCGTCCGGCATTTAAGTTTAAAATTTTGTTGTAACCTGTTTTTACTTGCTTTCCATACCGTTTTAGTAACTCATTGAGCAGCTCTTCTTCAAATTGGTTTTTTGTGCCCTCCTCATGCTCGTCAGTCCAGTATTGCCGATAATGTTTTCTGATTTCGTTGGGCATCATGCCCGAAAATAGTGCATTGCGGGCATATTGCGTGGTGGTGGGCAGGATGCTGTAAAAAATGTCATCTTCCTGAACACGGTAATACTGCTCGATGAGTGGTTGGATAATTTTCCATTGATCGTAGCGCAGGTTGTCGATTAGCAGCAGGAAAACTTTTTTGCCTTGGCCTAAAAGAGGAAAAACCTTGTCGTGGATTAAAGTATGCGACATGGTAGGGCTGTCTTCGTCTTTGTGGTGAAGCCAATCCTTGTAGTTTTTTTCGTAAAACTTACTAAAGGAAGCATTGGCTTCGTTTTTCTGCATGTTCAAAACCTCAATAATTCCCTGGTCGTCAGATTTTTCCAGATCCAGTTCGTAGCGCACCAGTTCTTTGTACACGTCTACCCATTCGCTAGCATCTAGCCTGTCGGAGAGTTTCATGCCGATTTCGCGAAATTTTTGTTGGTAGTTCATGGTCGCTTTCTCGCCGGCAAGTTTTTTGTTTTCAAGGTTTCGTTTTAGCGAAAGCAGAATTTGACTTGGTTTTACCGGTTTTATCAGGTAGTCGGCGATGTTGCTTCCAATGGCGTCTTCCATAATCGACTCTTCCTCACTTTTGGTAATCATAACCACAGGAAGTCCGGGACGGCTTTTTTTGATTTCTTCCAGCGCTTCAATGCCACTCATGCCGGGCATTTGCTCGTCTAGAAAAACGATGTCGTAGTAATTTTCGTTAGCCATTTCTACCGCATCGCTGCCATTGTTTACAGCGTCAACTTCATAGCCTTTTTCGGTTAGGTACATGATGTGTGGTTTGAGCATTTCGATTTCATCATCGGCCCATAATATTCTAATTTTACTCATAGTAGTAATCGGAGATTTAAACGTGTACCTTTGTAATGCAGAAACAGCCGCTTTATTGCATCAGGTTGTTTCCGGTTACGACAAAATTAACAAAAATTATGAGGGTAGATAGGGTAAATAAACGCAAAATTCTAAACGATCCGGTTTATGGTTTTATTAGCATTCCTGATGGGTTGTTGTTCGATTTGATAGAGCATCCCTGGTTTCAGCGCTTGCGGCGAATCAAGCAGTTAGGGCTGTCGCATTTGGTGTATCCAGGTGCGCTGCACACCCGTTTTCACCATTCGCTGGGAGCCATGTACCTCATGAAACGTGCTATTTCTGAGCTTCAGGCTAAAGGCCATGAAATTACCCAAAACGAAGCTTTGGCGTCGTACGCGGCTATTCTGTTGCACGACATCGGCCATGGACCCTATTCGCACACCCTCGAACACAGTATTGCCGATGGAGTTAGTCATGAATACCTGAGCAAACTTCTTATGATGAAGCTAAATCAGGAGTTTAAGGGTGAACTTACTGAGGCCATCAGCATTTTTGACAACACCCATCCCAAGGCTTTTTTGCATAAGCTCGTTTCAAGTCAGTTGGATATGGACAGGCTTGAGTATTTGAAACGTGACAG
>CAYWNI010000420.1:0-2538 GCA_964459525.1 uncultured Lentimicrobiaceae bacterium
GTAAGGGTGTCTAAACCGTACAAAACAGGTAAGCCGCCACTGTCGTTAACTGTCCATAATTTCCCATTGAAAAAGGCCAGTCCAGAAGTTTCCTCCACTTCCTTGGGAAGCAAAAATAGGGCAGGAGGATTGTAGTTTTTAATGCTGTATGCACACGAACCATCGTCAACTAAAGCTTGAGAATCGTAGTTTTTAGCATGCGGATCAGTGCATCCAGTTCTTTGTTGGGCATGCCCTCCAATAGAGGCTAAAACAATGAATGTCGTTAATAAAAACGCTAAAACAACTTGATTTTTCTTCAAAGCAAAATATTAAAATGAAAATAAATTCTTTAATGACTCCGTTTACGCATTCTGCTTACGCATGTGGGCATCCAGCGTGCTTTTCAGTAGCATAGCAATTGTCATGGGGCCAACGCCTCCGGGCACGGGTGTAATATATCCAGCTTTTTGCGCTACTTCGTTATAGTCAACATCGCCAACAAGCGTATAGCCTTTTTCGTTTTTTGCCGGCAGGCGATGAATTCCAACATCAATAATTACTGCTCCTTTTTTGATCATGTCGGCTTTCACGAACTGTGGTTGGCCGATAGCGCATATTAGGATGTCGGCACTGCGCATAATTTCAGGCATATTTTTGGTTTTACTATGGCACAGCGTAACGGTGGCATTGCCCGGATTGGCTTTTTTGGAGAGCAGAATGCTCACCGGCGATCCTACGATGTTGGAGCGTCCAAGCACCACGACATGCTTTCCCTCGGTTTCAATTTTATACCTGTGGAGTAATTCTACAATGCCGGCAGGAGTAGCCGAAACAAAACCAGGCTGCCCTAGAGCCATTTTTCCAACGTTCATCGGGTGGAAGCCATCGACATCTTTTTCGGGATTGATTCGGTTAATGATTTTGTCAACATTAATGTGTTCAGGCAATGGCAGTTGCACGATAAAACCATCTATTTCATTATCGGCGTTAAGAAAATCTATGGCTTGCAATAATTCAGCTTCTGTGGTGTCTGCCGCATAGCGGTATATCGAGGAGGTAATTCCCACGCTGCGGGCTGCTTTTTCTTTGCTGGCCACGTAAGTTTGGCTAGCCGGATCATCGCCTACAATAATGGCAGCCAGATGGGGAGCCACATCTTTTTGGTCTAGTAACTTGGCTACTTTGGCTTTGATTTCTTCTTTGATTTTGGCCGCTGTTTTTTTACCGTCAATGATGATGGCTTCTGTTTTTTCAGACATTATATTATCGTTTCATGTTGTTCATCATATTCATGGCCTTCCGGCCGCCGCCTGAGGTCATCATTTTCATCATTTTGCTGGTTTCGGCAAATTGTTTGATGAGGCGGTTTACTTCTTGAATGTCGGTACCTGCACCATCAGCAATGCGTTTGCGACGCGAACCATTCAAGAGCTTCGGGTCTTCACGCTCCTGTGGTGTCATGCTGAAGATGATGGCTTCGATGTCTTTAAAAGCATCATCATCGATGTCCATATCTTTCACAGCTTTTCCCACGCCAGGAATCATGCCCATAAGGTCTTTTACGTTCCCCATTTTCTTTATTTGCTGGATTTGTTTCAGGAAATCGTTGAAATTGAATTGGTTCTTAGCGATTTTCTTTTGTAGGCGGCGTGCTTCTTCTACATCGTACTGCTCCTGTGCTTTTTCTACCAGAGTTACGATATCGCCCATGCCGAGGATACGGTCGGCCATACGGCTGGGGTGAAACAGGTCGAGGGCTTCCATTTTTTCGCCAATACCCACAAATTTGATCGGTTTGTTTACCACCGATTTGATGGTTAGCGCAGCACCACCGCGGGTGTCGCCATCGAGCTTGGTAAGTACAACACCGTCGAAGTCGAGTCGGTCGTTAAATGCTTTCGCTGTATTCACGGCATCTTGCCCGGTCATGGCATCCACCACAAAAAGAATCTCACCCGGATTGATGGCTGTTTTTACAGCGGTAATCTCGTTCATCATCTCTTCGTCCACAGCCAGACGTCCGGCGGTGTCGATTATGACAATAGACTTGCCTTTTTCTTTGGCATAGGCAACGGCGTTTTTGGCTATCTGAACAGGATTTTTGTTTTCTTCCTCAGCATAAACTTCCACGCCAATTTGCTCGCCCAGTACTTTCAACTGGTTAATGGCAGCAGGTCGGTAAACGTCGCCGGCTACAAGCAGTGTTTGTTTTCCTTTTTTCGATTTCAGGTAGTTGGCCAGTTTTGCCGAAAAGGTGGTTTTACCCGACCCTTGTAAGCCCGCAATCAGGATAACGGCAGGACTGCCTTTGGTGTTGATCTCAACGTTTTCGCCACCCATGAGCTCGGCCAACTCGTTGTGAACGATTTTCACCATAAGCTCGCCCGGTTTTAAAGCCGTGAGCACATTAGCTCCCAAGGCTTTTTCCTTCACATCCTGGGTAAACTTTTTGGCTATATTGTAGCTTACGTCGGCTTCGAGCAGCGCCTTGCGAATTTCTTTTATCGATTCGGCAACGTTGATTTCAGTAATTCGGCCCTGACCCTTGAGCATTTT
>CAYWNI010000421.1:0-2532 GCA_964459525.1 uncultured Lentimicrobiaceae bacterium
TATGAAATTAAGACAATAAAAAATTACTTGATTTCAATAAATTTTTTCGACATGGTGTAGGTAAACCTCATTGGAAACTGGGGCGTTGCCCAAGAATCACCTTTTGAATCAAAATAAACCACGCCCGAAGCATCAGAAATCTCGAGTGAGGCCTCAACAGAGCCGTCCATAATTCTGCCGGTTACAAACAAGCTGGCATCGTAGCTTTTTTCGGAGGTAAAACTATAATCAAAGCTCGTTATATCGTATTTGCTGATTATTGCGCCCGACATGTCTTTGTATTGCAAGGTGTCGATGGTTACCGTATCAGTAATATCAACGGTGTATTTAATGGTGTAAATAGTTGCAGGTGAGGTGCTCGACTTGGAGCAGGAAAGCGCAAAAAACAAAACTGTAACAAACGAAAGGAGTAAAAGTTTTTTCATGGTTTTTTTATATGATTAATTACTAGTGGTTTTGTATGCAAATGTAAAAAATAATAAATGGAAAAAGAAAAGGTGAATAAAAAGAAAACCAAAGCAACGGTTTTGAAAACTCTCATTTTTATCTCCAACCACTCCCCCAAGTGCCACAATCGCCTAAATTTAGCTGCCGCTGGCCTTTGCTATTATAAAATTAGGGGTTTATAGTCGGACTGCCATCCGCAATATATACCTTACGTAAGTTAGGCTTACAATATAAAACAAAACTCTGACCGGCGTACATGCTGATAGCTTTCGCAACAGCGATGTCCAGGCTATCAGGTGTAATGAACAGACCTACGGCTTTTTTACAAAAAAATCCAGCCCAGATGCCAAAACCGCCTAAATTTAGCTACCTTTGGACGTCTTGTTGTAAAAAACAGGAAGTTTTTATAAACCGTTAGACAACACCAAATAATAGGAGATTAAGTGCATGAAAATAGGTATTATAATATGCGACAGATATAAAAACTGTGCCGGCGGAAAATGTTTTAGAGCCATGCGAAACAGAGAAGGTGCTTTTGATATTTATAGTAAAGATGAACCCTTAGAAGTAGTTGGATATACCGGTTGCGGTGGGTGTCCTGGCGGAAACATTGAATATGCACCGGAAGAGATGATTAAAAATGGAGCAGAAGCCATTCATTTTGCAACTGGTTTTGTAGTCGGTTATCCTCCTTGTCCGTATATTTCTTATTTTAAGAACTTTGTGGAAACCAGATACAAAATAAAGGTTGTTATAGGAACCCATCCTATCCCACAGAAATACTTTATTATCCACGATAATCTTAAAACTTGGCAAACCCTCGAATGGCAGGAACTAATAAAACCTACCTTAGGTAACGAAGTATTAAGAAAAGTATATGACTAACCGTTAAATAGTTTAGTATGTATAAATATTTATTTGGACCTGTTCCTTCGCGAAGGTTGGGGATGTCGCTGGGCGTTGATTTAGTTCCCAAAAAAGTATGCTCACTCGATTGTGTTTACTGTGAAGTTGGAAAAACCACAAAATTGACCCTTGACAGAAAAGAGTATATTATTTTCGAAAAAGTTAAAGAAGAACTAACTCACTATTTCAATAACAATCCTGACCCGGATTATATTACTTTTTCAGGCTCAGGAGAGCCAACTTTGAATGTCTATATCGGTGATATACTTCGGTTTATAAAACAAAAAAAACCTAACATACCAACAGCTGTTTTAACAAACGGAACACTTTTGTACGATAAAGATGTGAGAGAAGCAATCCTAATTTCTGATGTCGTTCTTCCATCGCTTGACGCTGCTACAGAACCTGTTTTTAAAAAAATAAATCGACCAGCGAAAGGGTTAAGTATTGAAAAATATATTCAAGGATTGATTGATTTCAGAAGTGAATTTAAAGGCAAAATTTGGCTTGAAGTCTTTATTTTACCGGGATATAACGACTCTGAAAATGAATTGACAGAACTAAAGAATGTTATTTTAAGAATAAAACCTGATTCCATTCAATTAAATACTTTAGACCGCCCCGGAACAGTTGCTAATTTACGTGGTGCTACAAAAGCCGAATTAACTCGAATAAAAGATTTTTGGGAATTAGATCATGTTGAAATCATTAATTCATCTCAGGAAAGAAGAAATATACAATCGTTTAGGAGCGATATTGAAACAACCATTGTAGAAACTATTGCTAGAAGACCTTGCACTCTTGACGACTTGACAAGAATATTAGGCTTACACATCAACGAAATCAATAAGTATTTGGATGTCCTTGAGGCCGAAAAGAAAATTAAATCAGTAGTGCAAGAAAGAGGTGTGTTTTATCAAATAAACGAAAAATAACCACCTATTGGGGTGGAGACCCAGACTTTAGGCGGAGATACAGAACTATTTGCTTGGTAAACAAAACCATCTCACCGAACATTTGCCCCCAACCATATATTACAAAAAAACCTTGCTTAAAAAGCAGTGTTTTCAATAGATTTTATCAAATAGGGAAACGGTTAAATCTACCCTAGTTAGAACTTTGGCAAGAATGCTTATGTAGGTTATACTGCAACTCCATTCGCCAATATTTTTATTCCAT
>CAYWNI010000422.1:0-2527 GCA_964459525.1 uncultured Lentimicrobiaceae bacterium
AGCTGACTGGCAGCACCATATTCAGGAGTCATCACGTACAGCGAAAGGTCGCTGTGGTCGATGATGGCTGAATCGGACTGACCTATGCCGGAGGTTTCGAGGATAATAAAATCGAAACCAGCAGCTTGTGCGATATGTTCGGCATCTTTTACATATTTTGATATGCTCAGGTTCGACTCGCGTGTGGCTAGCGAACGCATATACACACGTGGGTTGTCGATTGCATTCATGCGAATACGATCGCCTAACAGTGCGCCGCCAGATTTTCTACGAGAGGGATCTACCGAGATAATGGCCATGTTTTTGTCAGGAAAATCGCGTAAGAACCGCCTCACAATTTCATCGATAAGGGAAGATTTTCCTGCTCCTCCGGTGCCCGTTATGCCAAGAACAGGCGATTGTTTTTGTCTTTTATGCTTTTCCAGCGTTTCAAGCAAAGGAGCAACCTGATCACGGTAGTTTTCGGCAGCAGAAATAAGCTGTGCTATGGCTACATAGTTCTGACTGTAAATATCTTCTGGCTTAACTGGGATATTGTGTCCGGTAGGAAAATCCGATTTTTCGAGCAAATCGTTAATCATACCTTGCAAGCCCATCACCATGCCATCGTCAGGACTGTAAATGCGTGTAATACCGTAAGCATGAAGCTCTTTGACTTCTTCGGGCAGAATAACTCCGCCGCCGCCGGCAAAAATTCGCACCTGACCACATCCTTTTTCATGAAGCATGTCGTACATGTATTTCAAAAACTCCATGTGGCCGCCTTGGTAGCTGGTCAGGGCAATGGCTTGGGCATCTTCCTGAATGGCTGTGTTTACAATTTCGTGAACCGAGCGGTTATGGCCCAAATGAATCACCTCAGCCCCCGACGACTGAATAATACGGCGCATGACGTTGATGGCAGCATCATGCCCATCAAAAAGTGAAGCCGCGGTAACAATGCGGATATGGTTTTTTGGTTTGTAAACCGTAGTTTTTTGCATGGCGATAGTTGATTTTTTTTGTGATCGTTGGCAAATATAACAACTTTCAGTCTTTTGTGGTTGTTGATTATTTGCAGAAACAGGTGAAACGAGGTGAATTTTGAAGATTGCTGTATTTTTTAACCTGCTGTTTAACTGGTTATTAATACCATTATTCATGCAAATAGAAAAATCTACTGTTTTCACCTTCCAAATTTTTGCTATATTGTCCACCCAAATAAAGCTTACAGAAAAGAACATTTTTTTCATGGTTCAAACAACAGAAATCTATAACACCATCAAGAATCAATTTACCCAAAAACCCCCAAAAAACGATCTTATATTCTGCTTTTTACAAATATTGAAAGCAGTGAAATACAGAGAAAAAACAGTTGCTAATCACGCTTCAACGGAAACCGCCCCTTTTTATATTTTTGAACCACCGCCCACACAAAGTCACTTAAACCGCTATATTTTTCGGCAAAAGGGTTCAGAAACTCGCTTTCTAAATCTTGCAATCAATTAACAAACCAACAACATATTGTCCGTATAGGTTCATTAAGTGAACTCTATACTGTATTTAAGATACTTTACTATGCACATTATCGATATTATTGTTTTTATCATTTATTTCGCAGCCATGCTTGGTGTTGGCATTTATTTTTTCAGAAAAAACAAAAACGTTGAAGACTATTATATCGGCGGCCGCTCGATGGGAAGCTGGCACATTGGTTTATCGGTTGTTGCCACGGATGTGGGTGGCGGTTTCTCCATCGGGCTTGGCGGACTGGGGTTTACCATTGGGTTGGCCGGATCGTGGATGCTGTTTACAGGATTAATAGGCGCTTGGCTTAGTGCTGTGGTGCTGATTCCGATTGTGAGCAGACATTCGGCAAAACACAAGTTTTTCACCTTTCCACAAATTTTTGAACACTTTTACAATGGCAAAGTTGCTCTGATTGCGGGAATCATTTCTGCCATAGGGTATATTGGGTTTACCAGCTCGCAACTTTTAGCCGGAGCTAAATTGGCATCGGCTACCTTTGTGGAGATTGATTTTTTAACGGCACTCATTATCATGGGAGTTATTGCTGTGGTTTATACCGGAATTGGTGGGATGAAAGCTGTTATCTATACCGACACCATTCAATGGATTATCCTGATGTCTGGATTGGTGTTTATAGGAATTCCGGTTTCGTATTACGCCATTGGCGGAATCGAAACCATCAGGGCTACTGTCGGCGACGAATTCCTTTCGCTGGGCAATGTGCAATGGCAGCAGTTGGTAAACTGGGCCATAACCATCATCCCTATTTGGTTTGTGGGCATGACGTTGTATCAGCGTATTTATGCTTCCAAAAGTGAGAAACAGGCCAGAAAAGCCTGGTTTATAGCTGGCTTGTTTGAGTGGCCACTGATGGCCTTTATGGGCGTAACACTGGGCTTGTTTTCAAGAGTTGCTTTTGAAAATGGCATGTTTGCACACATTGGTTATACGCTCAGTTCTGGCATCGACACCGAGATGGGATTGCCGGTTTTGTTGAATACCTTTTTGCCTGTCGGGC
>CAYWNI010000423.1:0-1173 GCA_964459525.1 uncultured Lentimicrobiaceae bacterium
CAACATTTTGTTTCATCCCGACTGGGGAATATACGATATGGCCATTGGAGAATCAATCGTTTCGGTTTACAACGGACCCGCGGACGCCGAAGCGTACGGACTATCCTATGAAGCGCCTACTGAAAAAACACACAAAATCACGTATTCAGATGAGACCCGCAGAAAACACAATATCTATCAATTAATCAGGGATGTACGCTCAGGCAGAACCGAATCAAAGCAGCTGACATCCGCTTGGAAAACATGCAAAAATAACTACCCCACAGATTGGCTTCTGGCTGCCGAAATTTTTGAAATCTCAAAATCGCTTCCGGAAACCATTCAAGTTGAAATTCGCGAACATCTTGAACATTTGCAAAATTCACATCCCCGATTTTTTAATTTAATCGACTATGTACTAAACGAATCCTAAAACATCCTAAAATAAAACAATGTGGGTGTTATAAATTCTTTATTTTTGAAACAAAATTTTTACCAATATGAATATTGAATTAAGCGGAAAGCTCATACAAAAACTGGACATAGTTTCAGGAGATGGAAAAAATGGAAAATGGGAAAAACAGGAATTCGTCATTGAAACCGATGACCAGTACCCAAAAAAGATATGCATGAATGTATGGGGCGACAAACTGCCCATGTTAGCTAGCCTGGTTATCGGCGATCAGCTTACAGCCTCTGTAAATATTGAATCGAGAGAATACAACGGACGCTGGTACACAGACATCAAGGCTTGGCGCATACAACGTGGGGCAGAAACTGGCACGTCACCCTCAGCAGAGTTACCAAGTCTTCCTCCCGACGATCTCGGACTTCCCGACGACGACCTGCCTTTCTAGTCTAAATGAATCAAGTAAACCGGTCGGCGCAACTGTTTTCTGACAAAAAAAGAATCGTTGCTCACCTTGCAGTTCTTGGAGCGAACGTTATCTTCGGTGTCAATTTCGTTGTTGCCAAGGGAATTATGCCCGATTTTTTGCAACCTAGGGCCGTGATTTTCTTACGTGTTTTCGGAGCGATGACTATTTTTTGGCTGGTTTCTCTTTTTATGCCCCGCCAAAAAGTAAGCAAAAAAGATTTGCTCACAATGTTCGTTGCTGCTTTCTTCGGTGTAGCACTAAACCAAATCATGTTTTTCGAAGGGCTTAATCTATCTACACCCATAAACGCCTCGAT
>CAYWNI010000423.1:1183-2523 GCA_964459525.1 uncultured Lentimicrobiaceae bacterium
CGATCATCATGGTGGGAATTCCGATTATGGTGCTGTTTTTTTCACATTTTATAATTAAAGAACGCATTACCAAAAACAAATTAGTGGGTATGTTGTTAGGGTTTATGGGTTCTGCCTTTCTAATTTTACAAGCGGGAAGTCTTTCTTTTTCAGGAAATTTTCTGGGCAATCTGCTAATTTTCATAAATGTAGCTTCATATGCTCTTTTCATGGTAATCATAAAACCACTCATGCACAAATATCACCCGTTAACAGTTATGAAATGGGTTTTTACTTTTGGTTTTTTGTTCATTTTCCCGTTCACCTTTCACTTGGCATGGCAAGCTGATTATGGTGTCATTCCCGTAGAAATATGGTTATCGATTGGCTTTGTTGTGATTTTCACAACAGTACTTGCCTATTTCCTCAATAACTATTCACTCACCGTTATCAGCCCCACGGTAAACAGTGCGTACATCTATTTACAACCTTTTCTTGCTACCTTTGTGGCGATTTTGTTTGGTAAAGATCAGTTAAACACCGCGCAATTAATAGCTGCGGCTCTGATCTTTACGGGTGTATATTTTGTAAATTTCAAGACTTCAAAAATTATTAAGTGATGATACCAACTATCCCAGGACTCAAGTATACAAATGGCAATCAGTTTTTTTTAATGGCAGGCCCATGTGTCATCGAAAACGAAACAATGGCCTATCCTATCGTTGAAAAGATTTTGAAACTAACCGAAGATTTAAAGATTCCATTCATCTTCAAAGCATCCTATAAAAAAGCAAACCGCTCAAAACTAGACTCTTTCATGGGTATTGGTGATAAAAAGGCACTCGATATTCTCGATAACATCCGAAAAACATATCAAGTGCCCGTTGTTACTGACATACATACCGCAGAAGAAGCCCGGTTGGCTGCTGATTTTGTGGATGTATTGCAGATTCCTGCATTTTTGTGCCGCCAAACTGACCTGTTGATTGCCGCTGGCGAAACAGGCAAGGTCATCAACATTAAAAAAGGACAGTTTTTGTCGGGTGAGTCGATGCAATTCGCTGTAGATAAAGTTAAATCGACTGGGAATAGAAATATCATGCTTACCGAACGTGGAAATATGTTTGGGTATGGTGATTTGGTTGTCGACTACCGAAACATAAACGCCATGCAAAAAAGTAGTTTTCCGGTGGTATTAGACGTCACCCATTCGCTTCAGCAACCAAATCAATCAGGTGGCATAACCGGAGGTCAACCAGACTTGATTGGTCTTATAGCAAAAGCTGGCATCGCTGTTGGTGTTGATGGTTTGTTTCTGGAAACACACCCCGATCCGGGTAAAGCCTTATCAGATGGAGCTA
>CAYWNI010000424.1:0-1995 GCA_964459525.1 uncultured Lentimicrobiaceae bacterium
ACTGAGGTTCCCATTGCTGGGTAAGTCCGTTTATGCTGAATGCTTGCGCAGTGTCACCACATCCGGTTTCTTTTTTTGTCACATACTCCAACGGTTCAAGAGCGACAACCTGTTGACCTCCTTTTATCCCGGGTTGAATACGAAAGAAGTCGCTGGCTTCCTCAAAAAACAATTTGTTTTTAATTGCTTCCTTCAAATCTTGAATTAAGCGAGCGTGTCCGGCTATGTCCTGAAACGAACTAATTACACTAATTGCCATCGGTTAGTCCTCCTTTTTTTTGGTTTTGTACTTGTCATAGACATTGTCCTGACTTTTGCTTTTGTCCAGTTTGTTTGGGTCCTCTTTTGGAGCAACCTTAAACGAACTCTTGACACTCTTTGCCAATACGGAATATTTTTCGGTCAGGCTTTCGGTGGCCTCTGCTACCATACCTAGGTTCTCATTAACTTCCCCACGAAATGCAGCCATTTCCTCACGTACAATCTGACGAATGGTATTGGCCATTTCATCACCACTTGGAGCGGGTTCCTTAATTTCTTTCAATTCGCCATTTTCAAAGACAAAAGTCTTTCCGTCAGGCATTACGAATTCACCAATCGCAGGGACACCATCAATGGTGGCCTTATCTCCGATAGTTGGAATCTCATTTTCTGTATCAAAAATGATTTCCTTTCCGGTGCTGTCGGCTATGGTCAATCCGACAGGATCACCTGATAGCTTTGACAACACACCTTTAAGCTGCTCTTTGAGCGTTTTTTTCGACATATTACCAAGTTTTAAGTGTGCTACTATTTTCATTTCATCAGCAATTCCGGTTGAAAAACCAATTTTAACAGCCTCCTCAGCTGTCATTTCGGTTTCATTTCTCATTAAAGCGAGAAGAGCCTCTTTGCCAATGTTCGTTTTTTCGTTATAAATGTCTGCCAATCGTTTCTCAATTGACCTGAGATCAGCCGCATACAGTTCAATCTCATCAGCGTTACCCTCGGGTTTTCCCCATGGATTATGTATCATCAACTTTGCACCGTTTCTCATTAGACGGACATCGCCTGATAGAAATATTATAGAAGTAATTGATGCACAATAGTTTTCGATTATGGTAGTGATGGGCTTTTTAAGTGATTTCAAATAATCGTATATATCGTAACCAACCTGAACTACTCCGCCAATTGAATTGCCAATACGAACCTCAACTTCATCAAAGTTTTTTTGAGCCTGAACCTGAGAAACAATATCGGTTAACTCGACACCCTTTTCGTTTTCCCACGTCCCGATCAGACCATTTATATAGATTACAGCTTTCACTCGTTTTTGTTTTCAAAATTACCCTACCCTTATTCTTTTTGTTGGTAGCCATGATTACCAAAAAGCATTATATTTGCTCTATGAACCTGATATACTTCATCCTATCACTAATCGTTGTAATATGGCTCCTCATTAAAGGATGGATTTTTATAGTAGGCAGCATCTTTAACCCCAAGATAAAAAGAGCAGAGCAAAAAGAAGCGATGAAAAACACCCCTGAACCCGTTGAAGAGAACCCAAATTTCTACGTTAGGAAACACTTTCGCCTTATTAGAGATCGACAGAATGCTTATGATCAACAGTTGTCAATTGACAAAGCAAGAAAAGGACTTCGTGCAGAGTATCAAGAATATTTAAAATGGTGTGAAGAAACAAAGACAAATCCTTTATCAAAACCTCCATCCAACCGAAGTATCAAGGTTTATCACATTGACTAGCCTTTTAGCTGGCTTATTCTCTTCCTCACTGAATCCTCGCTCAACCCATACCTTTCAGCCAGAATAGTATATTTACACATCACACACTTGATGTTAATTTCCTGAAATTGCTCAAACATTTCAATATCCCTGGACCATACCGGATCCACAACACCAGCTTTAATGAGTCGAATAATTAACTGTTTATTATCTTTCAGGAGTTCATACATAATTACCACTTTTGTTTTGGACATTTCTCCTCAACACTCCTAA
>CAYWNI010000424.1:2005-2502 GCA_964459525.1 uncultured Lentimicrobiaceae bacterium
TTAGTTGACAAAGGGCAACCACATTCATTGCACTTCATCCCCTTAACCTCCTTGAGTGTCCAGTCCTTCATTAGTTTTTCATACGTTCCATAAACAGCACTTGGACACTCGGCACAAATCAATGCCCGTTCTTTTGCCAGTTGCTCGACTTTTGGTTCAGGAAAAAGATAATTTTTCCAACCATTGTAAATGCTGGTTAATTTAGATAGATGCTCCATTGACCACTTCGTTATAGTTACTCACTTCTGAAATTATATCCTTCACATCGGTTATTGGCCTTGGAAGTTTGGCAATTTCAACGGACATTTTATCCGCAACTTTGACTGCAAGCAATTCATAGTCAATCTGCATTCCCCCACCTTCAACCTTAACGCTTGACGGGCTTGTGACAGCCCTAGAGACCGTACCACCATCAGCTAAATAACTGGATGAACTCCATAAAGACCTACCACCTGTTGATTGATTCAACCGACTTAGTCCAGGAGCTAAAGCCTGTG
>CAYWNI010000425.1:0-2498 GCA_964459525.1 uncultured Lentimicrobiaceae bacterium
GCTAATTGTTTTAAAGCACCTCTTTCTTTGTCGGTAATGGCGATAATACGTGTCCGTGCTTCTTTTACTCCGTACTTGTCTTCGAGATGTTTTTTTAATATTCTGAAAGCAATGGCAGGCTCGGTAGTGGTGCCACTTTTTGAAATAACCGCCAGAGCGTAATCCTGTTTGTCGAGCAAAGCCAGTAACTCTGTCAGGTAGTCTTCGCTAATGTTTTGACCAGCGTAAACAATTTTAGGATAATCGTTTGTTGTAGCGAAATTTACAAACGAATCAGACAGCGCTTCAATTACGGCCCGTGCGCCCAGATAGGATCCGCCGATACCGATAACGACAAATATTTTTGCTTTTTTTTGAATTAACGCAGCCGTTTTTTCGATATCGCTGATTAGCGTTTCGCTTAACTCATCGGGAAGCGTTACCCACCCTAAAAAATCATTTCCTCTGCCAGTTTTTTCTAAAATCGACCTAAAATGTCTGTTTATAGAATCCTGATGGCTATTGATTTCTGCTTCACTTGCAAAATCAAGACAATGGGTGTATTCAATTTTTATATTGCTCATGGTTTTTGTATTTATTTTTGACTTCAAAGTAACAAAAAAGCAAACAATCAATAAACATGAAAATAGCTTATTTTTGCTTAAAATTAAGGAAATGTCAGAAGCAGAGAAAAAACTTACCGATTTATCCGAGTTAGGAGAGTTCGGATTGATAAATAAGCTAACCAAAGATTTTACCACTATACACCCTTCAAGCCTTGTGGGCGTGGGCGATGATGCCGCTGTTATAAAGCCGAATGAAGGGAAAGTGATGCTTGTAAGCAAGGATCTTTTGATTGAAAATGTACATTTTGATATGGTTTATACACCCCTTAAGCATTTGGGTTATAAATCGGTGGTGGTAAATGTGAGCGACATCGTGGCCATGAATGGCACGCCGAAGCAGCTTTTGGTGGGTCTAGGCGTTTCTTCAAAATATTCGGCAGAAGCCATCGAAGAACTTTACTCAGGAATTCGTACTGCATGTGAGCGTTATCAGGTTGATTTAATTGGTGGCGACACCACCTCAAGTGCAGCCGGGTTGTTTATAAGCATCACAATAATTGGAGAGGCTGATGCCGATAAAGTGGTATATCGAAGCGGTGCATCAGCAAATGATTTGGTATGCGTGAGTGGCGATTTGGGTGCTGCTTATATGGGTTTGCTGGTTTTGGAAAGAGAGAAATCAGAATTTATGGCCAACCCAAATATGCAACCCGAGTTGTCGGACAAAGAATACCTGATAGAACGACAATTAAAGCCTGAAGCACGAAAAGAAATTACTCAAATGCTTGGCGATGCTGACATTCATCCTACGTCTATGATTGATATTTCGGATGGACTGGCTTCTGAAATATTGCATTTGTGTAAAGCCTCAAATACGGGAGTGGCCTTGTACGAAGATAAAATCCCCATCGACCAACTCACTTTTGATACGGCCAAAGAGCTTGGCATTGTGCCCACGGTGGCTGCGCTGAATGGGGGCGAAGACTACGAACTTTTGTTTACTGTAAAACAAACAGATTTCGAGAAAGTTAAAAACCTGAAAGGCGTTTCAATTATCGGTTATATGACGGATAAAGACGAGGGAGAACATTTGGTGACTTCTGACAATCAAATTATTCCGATAACAGCGCAAGGCTGGGATGCCTTGAAAAATAAACACCACAACACTCCCGATAAAAAGGAATAATTACCTTAACCCGATAACCAAATGAATCTTCCAGAAGTATTTGTTTTGATCATCGCAGGGGTCATGGTTGGCTTTATAAATACCCTTGCCGGAGGTGGAAGCATTATTTCACTTTCGGTACTCATGATGTTGGGATTGCCCGCCAGTGTTGCCAACGGCACTAACCGCATAGCCATTGCTATACAAACCTTGGCTGCCACCTCTAGCTTTCGGCAGCAAAAAGTGCTTGAGTTAAGGAAATCGCTTTTACTTTCTATTCCGGCGGTGCTGGGTTCACTCATCGGGGCATGGCTGTCTGTCGACATCAGTGAAGAGATTTTTGAAAAAGCCATTGGGGTGATTATGCTTTTTATGCTAATTTTTATCTTTTATAAGCCCCAAAAATACATTTACGGTCGTAGAGAAATCATTGAAAAACCCCTGACTTGGAAAATTTACTTGATTTTCTTTCTAATTGGCATCTACGGTGGATTTATTCACATGGGCGTGGGCTATTTTTTGCTTGCAGGAATTGTGGGCGCAGCTGGATTCGATTTGGTAAAAGCCAATGCCATAAAAGTTTTTATCGTGCTGATATACACCCCTTTTACACTAATCGTTTTTTTGTGGTATAACCAAGTCGATTGGACTATCGGGCTGATTCTTTCCATAGGAAATGTAATTGGTGCTTTGGTTGCTAGCCGGTTGGCCGTGAAAAATGGTGTGGACTTTGTGAAGTGGGTAATTGTTGTTGTTGTGCTGATTACCTCTGCCGACATGTTTGGTTT
>CAYWNI010000426.1:0-2450 GCA_964459525.1 uncultured Lentimicrobiaceae bacterium
CAAAACTCCAATAAATTCGATTATTTTCGCTAAAAAAACTGGAACCGCATGACACAAAAACTCATTTCATGGAATGTAAACGGCATCAGGGCTATTGAAAAAAAAGGCTTTGTCGATAAAATAAAAGAAATAAACCCAGATGTGCTCTGCCTCCAAGAAACCAAAGCGCAGGATGACCAAGTGGCTGGAGTTCTCGACAAATGTGAGCACCCGTTTTTTAGCAATTCAGCTGAACGCAAAGGCTATTCCGGAACAGCCATCATAACCAGACCCAAACCGATAAAAGTAGAACGCGACATGGGACTTGCCCACCACGACATGGAAGGCAGAATATTATGCGCCGAATACGATAAATTTTTCCTTGTTAACGTGTATGTCCCCAATTCAGGTGCTGAGCTGGCACGACTCGATTACCGCCAACAGTGGGATGCTGATTTTACGGCCTACCTGAAAAACCTGGAATCCAACAAACCTGTAGTGCTTTGTGGCGATTTAAACGTTGCCCACCAGCCTATTGACTTGGCCAACCCCAAATCGAACTACAACAAATCAGCCGGATATACCCAAGCCGAAATTGATGGTCTTTCCAATTTACTAAACAACGGATTTGTAGACACTTTTAGGATGTTGCACCCCGATGAAGTGGCGTATAGTTGGTGGAGCTACCGTTTTAATGCACGGGCAAAAAACGTGGGATGGCGTATTGATTATTTTTTAGTAAGTCAGTCGATTGCCGAAAACGTTAAGGAAGCTTTTATCCTCCCTGAAGTTATTGGGTCAGACCATTGTCCTGTGGGTATTGTCCTCGACTTGTAGAACTGTAAAAAGCCCACCCTTTATATTTCACAGTTCCTGAAACCTAAAAAAACAAACTCAGGTTTATCTTTATAGGATAATCATCTTACATACAAAATGATTGTTGCAACCAGCGATTTTCCAAGAGTTCGGGAAACAATGTTAACGCGCTCTTCGTCAGCTGGTGGGTTTTCCTCAGGTTGCTTGCACAAAGAACGGCTTTCGTAACTTAAGGCTTTTTCATTGCCCGTGTAAGTACCCCAATGAGATTTAAAAGAATAGTCCTTTTTAAATGAATCACCTGTTACCATTTTTGCAGTTTGAACCTCTATAATCTTGTAACTTCCAATTATTGAGGCACTTGCTTCCTTTCTTAATTCTGTAACATTAGCATAAATCTTATAATCG
This sequence comes from uncultured Lentimicrobiaceae bacterium, assembly GCA_964459525.1. Lineage (GTDB taxonomy): Bacteria > Bacteroidota > Bacteroidia > Bacteroidales > F082 > UBA6244. Next base: position 1,204 of record CAYWNI010000426.1, read on the forward strand.
CCCTTTTCGGCAGAAATTGTCTTTTCATTTCTGTACGACTTTCGTGTTGTCGGTGTTTGTGCAGAAGTTATCTGCGTTATCTGACCAATTACCAATTCGTTAACACCTAATATTTTACCTACTTCAATAGCTGTGGTTTCATTAATAATTCCGCTTAATCCCAATTTCTGCTCTTTCATGATTTGCTGCAATTGATCTCTTGAAATAATTTCCAAAAACTCCATTGCCGAAGGATTTTTTAATAATTCCGCAATAATTTGATCGGTTATCATTTCACCAATAGCACCATATTTTTTCTTGCCACTTTTATTCTCAAAGGGTATAATAGCAATCCTTTTTGTTCCAAGCTTTCTCGCCTTTTCATACAAAACTGATGCGTCTTTAAAACCTGGAACAAAAATCAACGCAGACGCGAATTCCTTAGCCGCTAGTTTACTATGCTCAATATCTGTATTTTTCATCAATTCTAAACCAGATTCATAGTGTTTCTCTGCTGCCAAATCTCTGTTTTTAAGCAATTCGTCTTTTGCTTGACGCAGATCTGAACTATAATCTTTTATTTCAAACTTAACCGGATTGCCCCTTTTAGGCTTAACGACAGGTAAATTTAATATACTCTCGCGCATTTTAATCAAAACATTGTAAAGTTTTATAACCTCGAAACATTCGTAAACGGTATGATCACCAGAGAATCTGGTTGATGACTCTTTGAGCTGAGCAATTTTACTTTCGTTTGTTCTAATCGCTGCCGGTAATGACAATTGAAGAGCTTCAATTGCCTTTGTAAATGACGGTTCTTGCATTAGTGCACTAATTGCTAAAAAAACAGCATCGTCAAATTTTTGGGTTTCATAGGCCTTTTCTGCGTCACGTGTTAATTTTCGATGAGACTGGCCACTAGCAGCAAGGCTTAACGAGAACAATATCAATGCAATAAAAATTACATAAAGTTTTTGGCTGTTTTTTTTCATGATTAATTAGTTTTTAGTTAACTATTCTGAGTTTCCAGATTTTTTCCTGGCTACAAAGCACCCCTAAACCTTGTACTTTTTGGCTTTAGTTATTTCATATCTCCTTGTTTACAACACGAATATTACCAACGACCTAAAGATTAGAAAAAAAGCACTTCCAAAGATAAATAATCTTCTGATCAACATGAATAAATGAACCCGTTTTTTTTGAAAAAATAATATCCATCCAACGTAACTAAGACCACAACAAACCAAACAGCAAAAAATAAAAAAGCT
>CAYWNI010000427.1:0-2369 GCA_964459525.1 uncultured Lentimicrobiaceae bacterium
ATTCTATCGAAAAAATAACCGGGATCAGACCTTTACTAGAGGTTTTTGATTTAGTTGACAGGGAAAAAACGGCAGATTTTTTTAAACGCCACAACGACCTCAAGGGAATTATTCATTTTGCTGCTTTTAAAGCTGTGGGCGAATCTGTTCAAAATCCGTTGATGTATTATCGCAACAACCTCGATTCGTTGGTGAACATCCTGCAAGCCATGCACGACAATCATATTCCGAACATCGTATTCTCCTCGTCGTGTACGGTTTACGGTCAGCCGGAAGAGTTGCCCGTGAGCGAAAATGCCCCCATCCAAAAGGCAGAATCTCCCTACGGAAACACCAAACAAATTTCGGAGGAAATCATCACCGATACCGTAAAAGTAACCGACATCAACGCCATTGCTTTACGCTATTTCAACCCCATCGGTGCCCACGAAAGTGCCCTGATTGGCGAATTGCCCATTGGCGTTCCCAACAACCTGGTACCTTTTATTACCCAGACGGCCATTGGCTTGCGCCAACAACTGAGCGTGTTTGGCGAGGACTACAATACCCACGATGGTACTGCCATCCGCGATTATATCCATGTGGTGGACCTGGCCAAGGCCCATGTGGTGGCCATCGATCGAATGGTGAACAGGAAGATGCTTAAACAATTGGAGATTTTTAATCTGGGAACGGGCATTGGCTATTCGGTGCTGGATGTGATCAAAGCTTTTGAAAAAACTTCCGGATTAAAGCTGAATTATAAAATTGTGGCCCGTCGCGAAGGCGATATCGAAAAAGTTTGGGCCAATCCTGATTTCTCCAACGATGTGCTGGGCTGGAAAGCAGAACGTAACTTGGAAGAAATGGTGGGCTCTGCGTGGAAATGGGAACAAGCTTTTCGCGGAAAAACCGTTAAACCTGAATAAATAACTGAAAAATTAATCTCATGAAAAAAATACTCATTACCGGTGCTGCCGGATTTATTGGTTCTCACGTAGCCCGACTGTTCGTCAATAAATATCCTGATTATCATATTTTTAATCTGGACAAACTCACCTATGCAGGCAATCTCGAAAACCTGAAAGATATAGATAAGAAACCCAATTACACCTTTTTGTTGGGCGATATCGTCAATGGTGAATTCATCATGGACTTGTTCAAAAAACACCAGTTTGATGGCGTGATACATTTGGCTGCCGAATCGCACGTGGACCGTTCCATCGAAAACCCCATGGAGTTCGTTATGACCAACGTGATTGGCACCGTAAATCTGCTCAACGCTGCCCGTGCCATCTGGAAAGACAATTATGAAGGCAAAAGGTTTTATCATGTTTCCACGGATGAAGTCTATGGTTCGCTGGGCGATGAAGGGTTCTTTTACGAAGACACTGCCTACGATCCACACAGTCCGTACTCAGCTTCCAAAGCTAGTTCCGACCATTTTGTAAGGGCTTACCACGACACCTATGGTTTGCCCATGATCATCTCCAACTGCTCCAACAACTACGGTCCCAATCAGTTTCCTGAAAAACTGGTTCCCTTGTTTTTGAACAATATCCGCCACAACAAACCCCTTCCTGTTTACGGAAAAGGCGAAAATGTACGCGATTGGTTATATGTAATCGATCATGCCACCGCCATCGATGTGATTTATCACAAAGGTGCTACGGGAGAAACGTTCAACATTGGTGGTCACAACGAGTGGAAAAATATCGACCTGATCAAGGTGATGTGCAAGGTAATGGACAAAAAACTGGGACGCGAAGAAGGTACCAGCGAAAAACTGATTACCTACGTTACCGACCGCGCCGGCCACGATCTTCGCTATGCCATCGACAGCACCAAATTGCAGGAAGTGCTGGGTTGGAAACCTTCGCTTCAGTTTGAAGAAGGTATCGAGAAAACCATCGACTGGTACATGCAAAATGAGGAATGGCTTAAAAACGTCACCACCGGAGCCTATCAGGCCTATTACGACAAAATGTATAAGGATAGGTAGTTTTTTTTGAGTTAGAAGTTCCTAAAGTGTAAAGCCTCTGCGCCTCTGAATCTTTTGTCCTTGCCAGCATTCCCATTTTTTCAATTGACTCAGGAAGCTGCATTTTGGTTTTTTATGTGCTCAAGATCTGACATAAAACAAAGATAATGAGCGTTTTGATATGAAAGCGTAGTTGCCAACGCTTAGGGAGGGGAGCTATAAAGGTAATCATCAGATAATCAGTGTGTTTATTCTTAAATAAAGAAATTGCATACGGGTTACACTTTTCATTTCACTCTCCCCCTTCCCACTCAGCTAATGTCATTGAGTCAAGAAATCCAATTTAAGAAACTAGCGTCATTGCGAGGAAGTATGACGAAGCAATCTCGATAAATAAGGCTAAATGAGA
>CAYWNI010000428.1:0-2366 GCA_964459525.1 uncultured Lentimicrobiaceae bacterium
AGAAACATAAGGGCTATGGCCACAAAAAAGTTAGCTTTCATCCAGTCACTAAAAAAAATTTCGTAACCTGTTGCACCTGTAATAAGGGAGGCGGCAAGCAGGTTTGCTCCCGATCCTGTTAGAAAACCGCTTGCGCCGACGTTGATATAAAAGAGGTTTTGAAGGACGATATTTCTTCCAAAATTATTTTTTTCATCGCCACCACGGGCACCATAAATGGCTGCGATTACCATAAAAATAGGAAGTAAAATGGCTGCTTTTGCTGTGGTTGCTGATATAAACGCACTCAAAACCACATTGATCAGCAAAAAGCTCAGAAATACAGAACTGGCATGTTTTCCAAAATGGATGATAAACCAAAGGGCGAATCGCTTGGCAAGCCCTGTTTTTACCAACATACTGGCGAGTACAAACGACATAATATTCAACCACATCACTTTATGTCCCAGTTGGGCATACGCCTCAGTTTCACTTAATACACCTGTTAGCACCAAAGTAATAATAATGATCAGCGAGGTGAGGTAATTGGGAATAGCTTCGGTCATCCACAACACAATTCCCAACAAAAAAATGGCCAACATGGCAATGTTGGCTTGTGAAAAAGCCTCTGCTCCTCTCGTATCGTAAATTTTTTTGGCGTAAGCACTTAGCTCTCCCGGGTTGATGTTTAACAAATAACTCGGATGAAATACCAAGTATACAAGTATAAAAGTTAAAACTGCCAAAGGAATTCCAATCAAGGCAAGTATTCGTTCAAATTTGGATTTATTCCTTTTTGGGAGCTTTTCAATACGGTAATTGCTCATATCCAAAGGATCGAATGAGCCAGGTGTTTTTTCTTGCATTATGGCTGTACTCTTTTGGTGCAAAGATGCGCGTTATGATCAACTATAAATGACAAAGATATTCTAAATCATTTATTTATTCCCTTTCACCATTTAGTGAAGGGGTTTTTCATTAGCATTGAATTGTAGTATTTTACGTCTCCAGTAACTTCAACACCAAGCCATACGGGTTTAGTAAAGGCTGTGTCCTCCGATGGTAATTCAATCTCGGCTACAACAAGACCTTCGTTTTCGCCATAAAATTCGTCCACTTCAAACATCAATCCGCTGGGTTCTTTCACCAAGAATCTGGTTTTGTCGATTATACCAGGCTCGCAAAGCTGAAGAAGCTCTTTTACTTCTTCAACAGGTATTTCTTTTTCCCATTCATATCGACTAGCTCCTGAGCCACTTCCGATACCTTTTATGGTTATAAATCCTGCTTCTCCTTTGATGCGAACGCGCACTGTGCGTTCTGGAATTGAGGACAAGTATCCTTGTACAATGCGTGTTGATTTTATAGCAAGGGATTTGAAATCACCTGAAACTAAGAATTTTCGTTCAATTTCTTGTGCCATAGTAATAATTATTATTGAGCTAATTTTTTATCTGTCATCCCTATTACACGCTTGATGGCTTGGAGGTAGTTAATGTTTTCAACGCCATCCAGTTTCAAATCAGCGATTGTTTTTTTAATACCTTCAACTTCAGTTGATTCTGAATTAACTGAAACAACCATAGCGCCATTAATCCACACGTTGGCATATTCACAAATGGTATCGTTTACCATGTAGCCAAAGCGTTCTTTGTCTACTGAAACAGCCTGTAAATCAGCATGTGATTTGATTATTTCTAGGAATTCTTCAAGGGTGTAAGTTTCTTGCGTAAGTTCTGGCATGTCAACCATAAATGCAGGAAATACCTCCTTAGTGAGTATTTCGCGTGAAATAGGAAATTCGCCTTTCATCAGTGGATTCCATTGTTCTAGGCCATCAACATTTTGAATAAATGTTTTGATATCCATTTTTCCATCGCGAATTTTTGTGTTGTTGACGTCATTGGTTTTTGAAACGATATAGGTTTCTTCTGAATAACGTTCCCATACTTTTTCAGGTACTGGCACTGAAAGTCGCGACATTAGAAATGCCGCTTCGTCGAACTGTTTTCCAAACGTTCTAAATTCAAATCTTGGTTTTGAGATGGCTCCGATTTCAAGTTTTTCTTTCATTACTATAGGTTTTTTTTATTATTGTTCATTGCATTTTGCTAAACCCATTATGCGCTTTAGGGCGTGTGGGTAATTAATATTTTCAACATGGCTATCAAGTCCAATCATTTTTTTTGCTTCCAGTACTTTATCGGGATTTTCGTTTTCGATGCAAAGGGTATTGATAAGGGCTCCGTTTACGATGACTTCAGCAATTTCTGTTATGCAATCGTTTAAAATGAATCCATATCTTATTTTTTTCACAAAAGCCACACTCAAATCAGGATCAATGGATACAATTTCATCGAGGAATTCATCAAGGGTATACATCTCTT
>CAYWNI010000429.1:0-2360 GCA_964459525.1 uncultured Lentimicrobiaceae bacterium
AGGCATGGCCTCAACTCCCAGCGTTGTGATGGTAACTTCACCAACTTGACCTTCAGCTACGGGCATGTTGTTGTCGTCAAGAAATTCAACCACAATCATTTCCGGATGATGATGCCCTCCTTTACCCGCTGAACATTCGGTAAATGCCGTTCCCATTTCGGTTGAAGCATAGGTGCTGTAAAGTTTTATGTCCCACTGATCGGTAATTTTGCGCCCAAGCGTATTCAAACTAAAATCGTTGTTGCGAATGGGTTCGCCTATGCAGATGGCCTTTTTAACGCCAAGCGATTTATAATCAATTCCCTGATTGTTAGCATAGTCGATGAGCTTTGGGATAAACGAAGGCACCGTAACCAATGCCGTGGGATTAAACTTCTTCATGCTCTCAAACTGCAAACGTTGCAAGCCGGGACCACTCCTGATAATGCCAGCTCCCAAGCGTCTCAGTCCCAAAAAGTAGGCCATACCAGCCATAAATCGCTTGTCGAGGGTTACCATCAACTGAAACACGTCCTCCTCAGTAGAGTCGGCGCAAGAAAAAGAAATGTACTCGTTGTAAGCTAGGCGATCAAGATCATTGTCGGTCATGGCAAAGGTAACCGGCTCGCCCATTGTGCCGCTGGTGGTAACATAGTCGATAATGGCATTTCTGGCGACACAAATGAAGTCGTCGTTAAAGCGCTGCAGGTCGTCTTTGGTGGTAACGGGAAGCGAAACCAAATCGTTAACCTTGCGAATGGTGCGGTAGTCGATGCCATTTTCTTTGAATCTGTTTCGATAAAAAACAGAATTGTCGTGCAGGTATTTCATCAGTTCGGGAATACGATCCGACTGATATTGTTGAATTTCTGCGGGAGTTTTGGTTTCTATATCAGGAATAAAAGTCATAGTTCAGGAGGCGACTGGCAAGAAAAACATCTAAAAAACATGCTAAAATAGCAATTAATCTGTCCTAAACACCCTGACCACGACAGGATCACATTTATTTTCGGCTGTTATCCGGCAACTGGTCATCTCATCACTTCGCACAACAGCAAGGTTTTCAGACAACAAGGTCAATTCATTATACTCATCGGAAAGTGTTAGTTTTCCTGAAGGCAAATAAATGAATAGCCAACCCGACTTGGTGGGTACTTCAACAGACATGGAATCATTGTTATTGAGATGCGCCACCTCTACATTCCCCTCCCAGCTTTCACCCGTCATTAGGTTAAAGTCAGTACAGCTGCCTTTGGCTTTGGTTTTCCAACCTCCGTCGAATGAATAAACCCCAAATTGGGAAAGCATTTTGGCTTCCGTGTTTTCATGATTGATAGAAAGCTCACCATCAAGCAAAGCAAGCTTTCGCGAAAAGCCTGGCAAAGGAGTAAAAACTGATTCTTCAGCCAAAACCCGCGCCGAACTCAACCGAAAGCCAAAATTCCTAAGCACGTATTCGCTCCCCAAAGGGTAAATAAAGAGTTCTGTGGTGGTGCCTCCCGACCACAAACTGGTGGCAAAGTCCTTTTCTGACAACACTAACATGGTATTTAAAAATTATATTCTATTGTTTTACAATATTATGATGGTAATATACTGCCTTACTAAAACATTATTAAAGCAGGTAAAAATAATCAGAAAAGTGGGCTTTCAGTAGAAAATTGAGAATTGAGTTCAATCCTCCATTGTTTAAGCTAAAAATGCTTACCTTTAAGCCATTATCCCTGATGTGGCAAATACAATTCCCAAAAGCGGAATAGCAGCTTGCTTTTATAACATAACACTTTGATTAAATGACAACTAAATTTAACGGAACAACTTTTGAGCATTTTTAATCTAAATCTGTAAAAACTATAATAACATATACCATGAAACGGACTTTGTACTACTTCGCGTTGATTTTTGCCATCGGACTGGTTTTCAGTTCTTGTCGCAAAACCAACAACCAAACCAATGATGACCCAGCCAACTTTCTGGATTTAAAAGTCAGCAAAGCCTTTAATTTTGAAAGCTTTGCAGATGTTCAAACAACCATACAACTGGTTAACAGTAAAGCTGCTGGCCGGGAAATCGTTCAAATCTACGATGCTCATCCCAACCAAGGCGGCAAGCTAATTCTCACCGGAGCGGCTGATGCTAACGGCACTTTTACCTTGCCCGTAAGAATTGCAACACGGTTCAAAGAGGTTTATATCGCCAAACTTTCTTCGATAGGTGGCAATGAATATGTGGCCGTTCCCGTAGAAGGAAACCAAATTCAATACAATTTTGGCCAAACCAACACCACCAAAACTTTAAGCGATTGGTGCGATTGCGAAACACCCCTACCCGACAACTTCAACGCAAATCTGGTAATTGACGACAATGAAACCGTTTGTATT
>CAYWNI010000430.1:0-2347 GCA_964459525.1 uncultured Lentimicrobiaceae bacterium
CGTATGGCACGTCAAGCCACAAACCGTGATTATTAGCAGCCTGTATTTCAAGTGTGTACGTTCCGGGAGGTGTATTGTTAAAAGTAACCTGATGTTGGTTTCCAAGGTTAACCCAATGAGGATTCAGCTCATTTATTTTGTATTTGTATTTATTTCTGTGGCTATTGATATAGCTAAGCCCAGCAAAATCGATGGTTATAATTTCTTGGTTAGGCCGTATGACGAGCTCATGCTTTGCTAGCTCATCGCGGCTGAGTCGCAAGAAATGATTATCGACTTTTATGTCAGTTATCTCTATCACAGGTTTAATGCTGTTTTGCCGGATATTATTGGGATTGAAAAAGTTAAACCCCTTGATGCCACCAAAAAACAACAAACCATTTTCGGCTTTGAAATACGCTCCAGTATTAAACTCACTATTTTGCAGCCCGTCGCTCACATCAAAGTTTCGGAAAATATTTTCAGAAGCATTGTAACAAGAAATTCCACTATTGGTGCTCATCCATAGGTTATTATTGTCATCCGGTAACAGTCCGTAGACATGGCTGTTAGGCAATCCGTTTTGTTCGGTAAAAAACATCAGGCTGTCGGTTACTCGTTCGTACTTAATTAACCCCATGGTTGTTGCAATCCAATATATATCATTCATATCCTGATAAATACAATTGATTGGATCGTAATAATTAAGACTGTGAAGATCTGCAATTCCTTTAAAAACTTCTACCGTTTCCTTTTCAAAATTCACCACACCAATTTGCCCGGTTACATATCCTATTAAGCAATCCCCCTCACGATTCAGGTTAATACTTCTTACCGTTAATTCAATATTTATTCCCTTTTCATCACGAAAAGGAAACTTTTTTACTAAACCCGTTAACGGATCAAAACTGATCAATCCCCCTACGCCACCAATAAGCAACTGCCGTTTTGAAATCTGTTTTAAGCAGTACACGAATTTTACTTTGGTATAATTTACTCCAGGAATATTCAGGTCAATACTCGTAACTTTAAGCTGACGTTTATCAAACGACATTAAACCACCTCCCTCAGACCCCAACCACAGCAAATTTGGATTATCAATATTAGCAGTAATACTGTAAACACTTACATCATAAACTGTTTGAATAGTTTTAAAATCTTTACTTATTCTGGCCAACCCATCATAACCACCTACCCAATAGTGGGTTTCATCTTCAAAAAAAGCACGCATACTCACAATTTCAAAATCCCGGTTACTCTCCTGACTTATCAAGCTAAACTCTCTAAAATCAGGGTTTGAAAACTCTACGCCATAGCCATTGGTTCCAATCCAAACCAGACCATTTGAACTAATATAAACACAACTTACAGGCGAGTCAAAATCTTCAAGAGAATTAAGAGCTGAAGTGGGTGTTTGCCCAAATTTAAAACGATAAATACCCGAAATAGAAGAGCTGTAGTAAATCTCTCCTTTTTGGTTTCCAGTAAGTGAAGAAATGTTGGTTACCTTTCCCAAGTAGAAATCGTCTGGTGCAATATTTAAAAAATTACTGTAGTTTTTGAAAACCATTGCCCCATCGTCGCAGTATAAAAGCTGAGCTCTTCCTGTTACATAATCTGCAAAATTTCCCCAGATTCTATTATCGTTATCTTCGTAAAACGAAAAACTACGGTAGGCCGCATCATTAGAATCAAAACTTCTATCAATATCAAACTTAAGCATCGAATCTTTGTCGGTTTGGTATACCAACAAAGTATCGATAAAGAAATTACCTATCCAAAGTCTATCCTTGCTGTCGACAAACAATTTTTGAACTTTATTTAGTTTTAGTGAATCAGTTGGACTATAAAAATAATACGTTCTCTTTAGGGTTTTTGGGGTTATTTTAAATAAACCATAACCGTCGGTACCAAACCAGATATTTTGTTGCCCATCGATAGCACACGATGTAAGTCGGTTTGCGCCAAGCGCAATAAGCGACAAATCTGTCTCTTTATACGTTTGGCTTGTTTCGTTGTATGGATTAAAGCAGGCAACACCGTTGTTGGTAGCTATCCAAATATTCCCTTCTTTATCTTCAACCATGTCGTAAATGGTGTTATTGGGCAAACTGGCAGGCTCATTAAAGCGGTGTTTAAAAACCTTAATTTCATAACCATCGTAGCGATTTAGCCCATCAGCAGTACCAAACCACATAAACCCCCGTTGATCTTCAATAATGGATAAAATTCTGTTTTGACTCAACCCTTCCTGAATAACATTTAGTTTTTCAGCCATATAGCCATCATTACAAAAACCTTGTATGGCAGTTGTAATCAAGATGTAGATTACCAAAAGATAGTTTTTAACGGAAGAAGATACCATAAG
>CAYWNI010000431.1:0-2347 GCA_964459525.1 uncultured Lentimicrobiaceae bacterium
CTTCAATAAAATGCCTAACCTGATCGAGCTGCGCCAACAACTCGTTTTTAACGTCTTTGTCTTTTTTCGACCACAAAACGGAAACCACCTTGATGCCTGCCCCAAACCTACGTGCAATTTCAACCGCATAGGTAACTTTTTGGCGTGTTTCTTTGGTTAAATCCAACGGCAACAGGATGTTGTGACACAACCCGAACTTTTCCTTGCCATTAACGGTGATCACCGGGATTGGCGACTGTCTGATAATTTTCGAGGTGTTGCTGCCAATCTGATTTTTATCGAGGCGCAAATTCTCGGCTGAGTCATTGGCACCCATCAAAATATATTTCGAGTTAAACTCTTTGGCCGTTTTTAAAATCTCGCTATACACTTTTCCCCTTTTAAGCACAGGCGTAACTTTTAATGCCGTCTTTTTGGCAATTTCAGCGGCAGTATCCTTCAGTTTGGTTTCAATACGGTTTACGAGCTCTTCTTTGGTGAAAAAAAAATCTGCAAAATCCTGATTTTCGAAGACATAAAGCAGTGCTATTTCCAAACCCAAAAACCGGGCAAAATCGTAAGAATGTTTCATGGCATACATCGACTGCTCGTTAAAGTCGATGGGGACAAGTATAGTTTCGGGGAGTGTACGCATAAAAAATGAAGGTTTAACGTTATATTTGCAAATTTACTTAATTCTTTATTGATCAACACCCATATGACAAAGATTAATAAATCGGAACTCGTGCTCCAACAAGATGGATCAGTTTACCACCTCAATTTGCACCCCGGCGAACTAGCCGAAACCATTATTCTTGTCGGCGATCCGGGCAGGTCTGCCACCATTTCAAATTTTTTCGACACCATCGAATTGCATCGGCAAAACCGCGAAATTGTTACCTATACCGGTACTTACAAAGGAAAACGGATTAGTGTAATGTCGACAGGGATGGGTACAGACAACATAGAAATCGTTGTAAACGAGATAGATGCTTTGTTTAACATTGATTTAGTTCGACACGAAGCACATGAGCAAACCAAATCGCTCAACCTGATTCGGTTGGGCACATCAGGGGCACTTCAAAAAGACATCCCTGTTATCGATTCATACCTGGTTTCTGCTTCTGCCATCGGGCTCGATGGGCTGGCCTATTTTTATGCCAACTACGACAAAGCTATAAACATGCGCATGACAGATCGTTTCCTCAACCATGTTAGGCCAGAAACCAATTTACCCCGCCCCTATGGAATTGAAGCTTCACCTGAGCTGTTGCTCAAACTGGGACAGGGATGGCGACATGGCGTAACGTTAACAGCACCTGGTTTTTACGGACCACAAGGACGTGTGCTTAGACTGCCGGTAATCGATCCTACATTCATCGAAAGAGCGAGCCAGTTTAGCTGGGACGGGCATAAAATTTCAAATTTTGAAATGGAGACCTCGGCCTTGTATTTCCTGTCGGCAATGCTGGGGCACAAAGCACTTACCGTTTGCGATATCATCGCCAATAGGGTAAACAGCGAGTTCAACCCCAATTACAAGCAAAGCATGAATCACCTGATCGTTGAAATGCTTGAAAGAATTGCGGTGATGTAGTTGGTTTTTTAGTATTTAAAAATTGTGCCACCCCAAGAAAAACCCACACCAAATCCGGCCAGCAGCAAAGTCATTCCGCGCTTCAGCAGTCCTTTTTGTTCCAAGCTCCGCAGGGCAATTGGAATGGTTGAAGAAACGGTGTTGCCTGTTTCTTGAATTTCGATAACCAACTTTTCACTTGGTATTTTAAGCTTCCTGCCAATGGTTTCTAAAATAATCTGATTGGCTTGATGAAAAACAAAATAATCAACCTCAGCCATGGTTATTTTGGCTTCAGCCAACAAGGCAGCAACAAGCTCTGGAGCTTTAGCAACCGAAAAATTAAACACCTCGGCACCGTTCATGTAAAAATACCGGTTGTTTCTCACATTGCCCAGTCCATCTACAAAGTCATCTTCATCATTTTCAGGCAGAGGGTTACGCTCGCCACCATTGCGGATAATGATATGCTCATGTTTGCTGCCGTCGGTACCAAAAATAAACCGACTTCCCTCCGTGTTTTCTTGCTTAGCCGACAGCAACGTTGCCGTAGCGGCATCACCAAAAATCGACCGGTTGGCTTTATCCAAAGGGTGCAAAGTTTTGGTAATGGTTTCGGAAGTTATCAGAAGCACTTTTCGGGCCTGACCCGCGCCAATAAGGCTATCGGCCAAACTTAGCCCATACAACTACCCCGTACATCCCTGATTGAAATCGAGAGCTCCACAATGGGGCGGCAACCGCAACCGATCGTGAAGTATGCAAGAGGAAGGTGGTGTAACATAATCGCCA
>CAYWNI010000432.1:0-2338 GCA_964459525.1 uncultured Lentimicrobiaceae bacterium
TTGGTACGGATTTCAGTTTGAAATTGCCGGCGACTATACCTGGTGTAAACTGGCTGCACAATACAACCTTGGCGATGGAAGCTCTGATTCTGAAGACTTGTGGTTTCCCGGAAACGGAGAAACAGGTGCCAATGGTGGGTGGCAAGGTTGGACTTTCTGTAAAGATTTAACTACCTCAGGTGGTGTTCAAGGCTTGTTGGCCGACAAATGGGCTTCAGTTGTATGTACTTATGATGCCGCAACAAAAGTAGATACCATGTACATCAATGGTGAAAAAATGAAAGCCCAAGATTTCAACCTGTGGCCTGATGGCGATGCCAAACGTAATATTACAGGTTTAAAATATGCCGGACTCGCTGGTAACAACCACATTGCTTTGGGTTTTATTCAGGATAAAAACGATCCAACCATTACCGATGGATGGGCAGATTACAACGATCCCAACAACAATCATTTTAAAGGACAGATGGACGACTTGCGTTTCTATCACAAAGCCCTTACCGAAACCGAAATCGGACTTATGTATAATTCGGAAAAACCTTAGTTTGGTTATTGAAATTGGTTGACGTTAGGGCGATAGGGATCTCCCTCGCCCTACCGTTTAATTATTTTTAAATTAAATGTAAATGAGTTTATTACGCAGAAATAGTTGGTGGATATTTATACTGCTTATGGCCTTTATGGCTTGCAAGAAAGATGCACCTGTGGTAACAAACACGTTGCAACTTATTAGTGCCAAGTCTGGTGTTACTTCGCTCACGGTGAATGATACAGCCGCAAATATTCCCTTAAACGGTACTTTTTTTATCACCTTTAGTTCTGCGTTGGATACCAACAGCATAATGGAGCATATTACCCTATCTAACGCTGACGGGATATCTGTAACACTTAATTTTAGCTTCTCACTGGACCAAACGGTGGTTCAAATTTCCACAGTGGAGCCGCTTGCCGAAATATCAACTTATTTGTTGTCGGTTGGCGAAGGTGTAAAAGGGAAATTAAACGAAAGCTTTGCGGGAGTTTCTTTCTCCTTTATCACGGAAAATGGCCAACTGGTTATTGAAGAGATTTTACTCAACTCGCTCAATTTTAATCCGCCTACCATACTTAAAAGTGTACGAATTGACACGGTACAAATTGTAATTAAATTTTCGCAAGCCCTCAATCCCATAACCTATTCTGCATTTTTTCAGATGGATGGATACAATCCAATAACCACTTCGCTGTCAGAGGATAAAAAAACTGTTACTGCTGTCAACAACCAGGCAATGGATGGCTGGGCCGAATATATGTTTTCAGTTTCATCAGACTTGAAAGCTGCCAACGGATATACGTTCGCCGGATTCTCTAATACGTTTTACACAACGGTTGACTCAACCTATAAATTCCCATTAATTAGCGATACAGAGTTGCTCAACCTTATTCAAGAACAAACCTTTAGGTATTTTTATGATGATGCGCATCCGGTAAGTGGAATGGCCCGCGAAAGAAATTCGTCAGGAGATATCGTAACATCAGGTGGTTCTGGATTTGGCGTGATGGTGTTAATCGTCGGCATGGAACGTGGTTTTATTACCAGAAATGAAGGCATCACCCGATTGGAAAAAATAATCTCCTTTCTTGAGATTAGCGATCGATTTCATGGAGCCTGGCCTCACTGGCTCAACGGTTCTACAGGCAAGGTTGTGCCATTTTCAACCAAAGATGATGGTGGCGATCTGGTGGAAACCTCCTATATGATCGAAGGTTTACTTACCATGAAGCAATACCTCAATCCTGCGAATAATACAGAATATCAGTTGATTGACCGGATAAGTCTTTTGGTAAATGCCGTAGAATACGATTGGTACACGCGGGGTGAAAATGTACTCTATTGGCATTGGTCGCCCAACTACGGCTGGAATATGAATATGCAAATTCGGGGTTACAACGAAACCCTGATCACCTACATCGTTGCTGCCGCTTCCGAAACACACTCCATAACCGCCGAAGTATACCACAACGGCTATGCGCAAAATGGGGGTATCGTTAATGGAAGTTCCTATTATGGAATTGAACTGCCTCTGGGCTGGGCATACGGTGGCCCGCTGTTTTTTACCCATTATTCTTTTCTGGGACTTGATCCCCGAAATTTACAAGACACTTACGCTGATTACTGGCAACAAAATGTAAATCAGACGCTTATAAATTATACCCACTGTGTTGAAAATCCAAAAAACTACATTGGATACAGTTCTGCTTGCTGGGGACTTACCGCCAGCGACAATCCATGGGGCTACAATGCCCAGTCTCCTGGAAATGACCTGGGTGTAATTTCTCCCACAGCTGCAGTTTCTGC
>CAYWNI010000433.1:0-2326 GCA_964459525.1 uncultured Lentimicrobiaceae bacterium
CCCCAATTCGTTCACACTATTTGGTTAACACTCCTGATTTCGTAGCCTGTCATGTGCCTGCCTATCTTACAAAATATGATATGCTCAAAGGCTTGAAGAAAGGAGGCACCTTCCTTCTGAACAGTATCTGGGATGTTGAAGAGACTAAGAACAGACTTCCTAACAGCATTAAAAGGTATCTGGCCGAAAATCAGATCGCCATGTACATGATCAACGCCACAAAGATTGCAGAAGAAATTGGGCTTGGTAATCGCACCAACACCATTATGCAGTCGGCTTTCTTCAAGGTTTCTGAAGTTATTCCATACGCAGATGCTGTTGACGAAATGAAGAAAGCTATCCGTAAATCATACGGACGCAAAGGAGAAGAAATTGTTCAAATGAACTACTCCGCTGTTGATGCTGGTGATAACCTTGAAAAAATCGAAATCCCTGCTGAGTGGGCATTACTAAAGGACGAGAAAGTTGTTGAAAACAAAAACTTGCCCGAATTTATCAGAAATGTTGTTGAGCCCATAAACCTACAAAAAGGCGATAGTTTACCGGTAAGTATATTTAACGGTCGTGAAGACGGAACGTTCCCAAATGGAACTACGGCTTATGAGAAACGTGGTATCGCAGTGAATGTGCCTGAATGGATTGATGACAACTGTATTCAGTGTAACCAATGTGCATATGTTTGTCCCCATGCTGCCATCCGCCCATTTTTGGTAACTGATGAAGAACTTGCCAACGCTCCTGAAGGAACCACTGCCTTGCAGGGGTTAGCAGGCACAAAGGCATATAAATACCGTATTCAGGTTAGTGTGCTCGACTGTACCGGTTGCGAAGCATGCGTTGAGGTTTGCCCTTCGAAAGTAAAATCTCTGGTGCTCAAGCCTATTGGAACTCAATTCGATGAAATTGATCGTTGGAACTATATGAATGATAAAGTTGGCTATAAAGCAGACGTGGTGCCAAAAACACAGAGCGTTAAAAATAGCCAGTTTGCGCAACCACTGTTCGAATTTTCAGGTGCTTGTGCCGGATGTGGAGAAACACCATATATTAAAACAATTACTCAATTATTTGGTGAAAGAATGATGGTTGCCAATGCAACAGGTTGCTCTTCCATTTATGGCGGGTCAGCTCCTTCTACACCTTATTGTACTAGTCAAGAAACTGGTCATGGCCCTGCATGGGCAAATTCATTGTTTGAGGATAATGCTGAATTTGGTTATGGAATGGCTATTGCTGTTGAAAAAATGCGTCAACGTATTCAAGAGCGTATGGAATTAGCTATGGCAAATGATTTTTCTGAGGAAAGTAAAGCCGCTATGCAGGAATGGATTGAGGGTATGAACGATGCAGAAAAATCAGTAATTGCCTCGGCAAAGGTGTTAGAAGCATTTAAAAATGAAAACGATCCCCTTGCCAAGGAAATAATTGAGCTTAAACAATATCTAGTGAAGAAATCGCAATGGATTTTTGGAGGTGACGGCTGGGCTTACGATATTGGGTATGGCGGATTAGATCATGTATTGGCATCAGGTGAAGATGTTAACGTACTGGTAATGGATACTGAGGTCTATTCTAACACTGGAGGTCAGGCCTCTAAAGCAAGTTCTTTAGGTGCTGTAGCTAAATTTGCTGCTTCCGGAAAGAAAACCCGCAAAAAAGATCTTGGTGCTATGGCCATGACCTACGGTTATGTATATGTAGCTCAAATATCAATGGGAGCTAGTCAGTCGCAAACCTTTAAAGCTATAAAAGAAGCCGAAGCTTATCCGGGACCATCACTTATTATTGCTTATTCTCCTTGTATCGCTCATGGTATTAAGGGCGGTATGGGCACAGCACCAGCTGAAGAAAAGCTAGTTGTAGAAGCAGGATATTGGCAGCTTTATCGTTACAATCCAATGTTGGAAGACGAAGGTAAAAACCCATTTACGCTTGACTCTAAGGAGCCTGACTGGACGAAGTTTCAATTGCTTCTCGACAACGAGGTGCGTTATACTTCATTGAAAAAAGCTTTCCCAGAAGAAGCCAAACGTTTGGCTATTTTGGCTAAAGAAGCAGCTAAGTGGAGATACGATGGCTACCGCAGAATTGCTGATTTGGATTACTCCAAATAAAGCTGGTAGGTAATTTTAGATAAATTAGGAGACTCTTCGTTTGGAAGGGTCTCTTTTTTTTTGCGAAAAATTGGGTATAAGCCAATGTGGAACAACACAAATGAGTGGTGCTGAAATGGAAAGTAGATTCGTATTTTATCGTATCTATTCTATCGCACGAAAGGCATTGTTGCTCTGTAAATGTTGAACACAAAAAAAAGCGGAATCAGATG
>CAYWNI010000434.1:0-2302 GCA_964459525.1 uncultured Lentimicrobiaceae bacterium
TCATAACGAAATTGGCGGGGTATTATTTTATAACAACCCATTAATAATCAGTCATTTTGACAGTTTGCCTATTTTTATTGTGCCATAATTACAGTTTGCTGTTAAATATCACGAATGGAAAGGAATTTGAACGGTGGGTTTAATATTAAAAAGAAAGGGAAATATATATGAATCTGAATCAATTTACCATAAAATCGCAGGAAGCAATCCAGAAATCGCAAGAGATTGCCACCGAGCATAGCAACCAGAGCATTGAACCGATACACCTGTTACGTGCCATCATCGATACCGATGAAAATGTGACGCCTTTCTTGCTCAAGAAGCTTAATGTAAACTTCAACGTGTTTTCTGAGGCTGCTACCCGCATCATTCAATCGTTGCCCAAGGTAAGCGGTGGCGACACCTATTTTTCGCGGGAGCTGACCAATCTATTAAATTCTGCCCGGAAATACCTGAAAGAGTTTGGCGACGAGTTTGTTTCTATCGAGCACCTGCTTTTGGCCTTACTCGATGAAAAAAGCACAGCGCAATCGCTCATGCGCGACAACAACATCAACAAAAAAGACCTGATTGCCGCCATTAGTCAGTTGCGTAAAGGTAGCACCGTGAACAGCCAGAGCGCAGAGGATCAATACAATGCACTGAGTCGCTATGGAAATAACCTGAACGACATGGCCGCTTCCGGGAAACTCGATCCGGTAATTGGGCGTGACGACGAAATACGGCGTGTGTTGCAGATACTTTCGCGACGCACCAAAAACAATCCTATACTCATTGGCGAACCTGGCGTTGGAAAAACAGCCATAGCCGAAGGACTGGCGCACCGCATTGTAAACGGCGATGTACCCGACAACTTAAAATCGAAAATCCTTTACTCACTCGACATGGGCTCATTGGTGGCAGGAGCCAAATACAAGGGAGAATTTGAAGAACGCCTCAAAAGCGTCGTAAAAGAAGTTATAGATGCTGACGGTGAAATCATCCTTTTTATCGATGAGATACACACGCTTGTTGGCGCAGGCAAATCGGAAGGTGCAATGGACGCTGCCAATATTTTAAAACCAGCCCTAGCACGTGGCGAATTAAGGGCTATTGGCGCCACAACATTAAAAGAGTATCAGAAATATTTTGAAAAAGACAAAGCGCTGGAACGTCGTTTCCAGATTGTTATGGTAAATGAGCCCGACACGCTTTCGGCCATTTCAATCCTGCGTGGACTTAAAGAACGCTATGAGAACCACCACAAAGTGAGGATAAAAGATGAGGCTATCGTGGCGGCAGTGGAGTTGTCGCAACGCTATATAACCGATCGTTTTCTTCCTGATAAAGCCATCGACCTTATTGATGAAGCAGCTTCTAAGCTAAAGCTTGAAATAAATTCACTTCCCGAAGAACTTGAGTCGGTGGAGCGACGGGTGCGCCAGCTGGAAATTGAACGTGAGGCCATAAAGCGCGAACACGACAAAATAAAGCTCGAAGCCATAAACAAGGAATTGGCTAATCTAAACGAAATACGTACCGACCTCAGGGCACGCTGGCAGGCGGAAAAAGACCTGGTTGATAAAATCCAGATGAAAAAAAGCGATATAGAATCCCTTAAACTTCAGGCTGAAAAGGCAGAACGTGATGGCGACTACGGCAAGGTAGCTGAAATCAGGTATGGGAAATTACAACTGGCCGAAGCCGACACCGAAGCTTATCGGGCACAGCTGATGACTTTGCAAGGCGATAAACCCATGATTAACGAAGAGGTTGGCGCCGAAGATATTGCCGATGTGGTGAGCAAGTGGACTGGAATTCCCGTAAGCCGCATGTTGCAAAGCGAAAGAGAAAAACTGCTTAGTTTGGAAGCCGAGTTACATACCCGTGTTGTAGGTCAGGAAGATGCCATTACTGCCATCGCCGATGCCATTCGCCGAAGTCGTGCCGGTTTACAGGATGAAAAACGCCCGATTGGGTCGTTTATTTTTCTGGGCACAACGGGTGTGGGCAAAACGGAACTCGCCAAAGCGCTGGCCGATTTCTTGTTCAGCAACGAAAATGCCATGGTGCGCATCGACATGTCGGAATACCAGGAAAGACACTCTGTTTCGCGGCTGGTGGGGGCGCCTCCCGGTTATGTGGGCTACGATGAAAGTGGTCAGCTAACCGAAGCCGTGCGCAGAAAACCCTACTCGGTGGTCTTACTCGATGAAATTGAAAAAGCGCATCCCGATGTTTTCAATATTTTACTGCAAGTTCTTGACGATGGGCGACTTACCGACAATAAGGGCCGGGTGGTCGACTTCAAGAACACCATCAT
>CAYWNI010000435.1:0-2295 GCA_964459525.1 uncultured Lentimicrobiaceae bacterium
AAATTTTTGCAGCAAAAAGCCTTCGAGAGGCATTTCAATATTATGTTTATATAGCCCTGGAAATGCTGAAAAAGTTGCCCGAATCTGATTAAATAAATCGGGATGATAAACTGGATACGGCGACCAATCGCCACGGTTACCTTTAATAAGTGCCGGCCCTGTGCCAAAAACAACCCTACTCGAAAACCGAGGAGAGGGATAAGCCACCGTATCGCACCAGTTTATTATTGATCCTGATTTTGAAAGCTTTTGTATGAAATAAAAATCCTCGCCGCTAATAACGGGAGTTAGCCCACCCACTTTGCGGTACGCCCATACAGGGCAGGCCATTGCCGAACCAATCGCGCTAAAAGCATAAGGATTTCCAATTCTGATCATCTGATTAAGATAATGCCTCATGTAAATTTCGTAGCGCAAAATCAACCTGTCAGTATCGTCATTTGCCAGTTGATGGTAGTATGGTATAGTTAAACCCATCGCCTGAGAATGCATCGCAAAAGATTTTCGTATTTCAGCGAGGTAATTTTTAGGATACCGGGTATCAGCATCCATACTTACGATAATATCCTTGTCGCTTGCCACTTCGGCAATAGCATCCATTGTAAGTTTTCGCGCCCAGCCAACACCACCTTTTCCTTTAGCCCACCCCCTTCCTGTTGAGCTGCGATCAATAATCGTAATGCTTATGTCAGTTTGCTGCTCCAGCCATCTCAAGCTTTTTAGATTGTCCAATAACGTTTCCAAATAATTTACATCGTGCTCTAATTCTTCATAATTGTTAACGCAAACCCACAAATGAAACCCCTGATCTTCCTGAGCTTTAAGTGCATCGATTAATATAGGTAAGTTAGCAAACTCATTAAGTACCGGAAGGGCGACATGTATTTTCTGTTCATTTGTCATGGAACAAAAATCTTATAAAGCGTTAAAAACCCCAATGGTTTTAAAAAATAAATCTACTTTTGGGGTAATTTATACTTATTCTAAATTGCGTATGGAGAACAATCCGGTAATTAACCAGCTACCAGCCCACTTAAAAGGCTTTATCACCGAGCAAAACCACGACCTTTACACAGCTGAAGATCATGCTGTTTGGCGATATGTTATGAATAAAAACCTCAATAAACTATCAAAGCTGGCTCACCCCTCCTACTTGTCCGGACTTAAAAAAACCGGAATTAGCATCGACCAAATACCGAGCATTGACGATATGAACAACATACTTGGCAAACTTGGCTGGGCTGCTGTAGCAGTGGATGGATTTATTCCGCCAGCAGCGTTCATGGAGTTTCAAAAACACCATGTGCTGGTGATTGCGGCAGACATCCGCTCTCTTGACCAAATTGAGTACACACCGGCACCCGATATTATACATGAAGCCGCCGGACATGCTCCCATTATTGCCGACGCAGAGTATGCCGATTACCTCCGGCACTTTGGGGAAATAGGATCGAAAGCTTTTTCATCAAAGCGCGATTACGAACTTTACGAAGCTATACGCCATTTAAGCATCTTGAAAGCCAACATTAGCTCCAGCGATGAGGACATAATATGTGCTGAAAAAGCTATTGAGCATATTGGCAGCGATATGGGAATTCCTTCCGAAATGGCCTATATCCGGAATTTGCATTGGTGGACAGTGGAATACGGTCTTGTGGGAATCCCAGAGATGCCCGAAATCTATGGCGCAGGTTTGTTGTCATCCATTGGCGAGAGCATGAGTGCCATGAAAGAGGATGTAAAAAAAATCCCCTATTCTATCGAAGCAATACATTACAACTTCGACATTACCAAACCACAGCCTCAGCTGTTTGTTACACCCAATTTTGGTTATTTGAATCAGGTTTTAGATGAGTTTGCAGCGCAAATGTCACTAAAACAAGGTGGTTTATCTGGACTCCTCAAGGCCATTGAGTCAGAAAACCCAGCAACTGCTGAATATACTTCTGGATTGCAAATTTCGGGTATTTTTACTGAAACATTACAGCATAATGGCGAACCAATTTACCTAAAAACACAGGGAGAAACGATTCTTTGTTATGCCGATAAATGCATGCCGGGTCACGGAAAAACCTATCATAAAGATGGCTTTGGTTCGCCAGTTGGCCGAATAAAAGGAGCGCTTAAACCAACCAGATTGTTATCAGAAAAAGAGTTGAAACAGATTGGATTGGAAAAAAATGTTTTGGCGGAATTTGAGTTCGAGTCGGGTATTCAGGTTAAAGGCATTCCGACAAATTTTTTACGAAAAGAAGGCAAATTGATGCTCATTTCGTTGCGCAACTGCCATGTGAC
>CAYWNI010000436.1:0-923 GCA_964459525.1 uncultured Lentimicrobiaceae bacterium
AATGGAGCTCAAATATTATATATAGTTTCGTTGGCTTAGAAAAAACAATTTTGTTATCGAATCAGGCATTTAAAAATAGCAACTACGCACTAGGAAACCTGTTTTATCAACCAAGCGAACATCTGATTTTCGGCGTAGAATACATTTGGGGAGATTTATTTACCCAAAACAACAGTTCTGGCGATGCTAATCGACTTCAGTTCTTAGCACAATTAAATTTTTAAAAAACGTATTGTCACACTTCCAATTGTTCAACTCCAACACCTGCCCTTTCCAACAGATCTAGCCCATCAGTAATACGGTATCTTCTGCTATAAACCACACGTTTTATACCTGACTGTATAATTAACTTGGCGCATTCAATACAGGGCGAATCAGTGATGTACAATGTGGCGCCATCGCTGCTATTGTGTGACTTAGCCACCTTCGTAATTGCATTGGCTTCGGCATGAAGTACATATGGCTTGGTAATGTTGTTTTCATCCTCACACACATTTTCAAATCCAGATGGAGTACCGTTGTAACCGTCAGAAATGATCATGTTATCCTTTACAATAAGGGCTCCCACTTGCATGCGGGTACAATAGGAATTTCGTGCCCAAACAAAGGCCATTTCAATATAGCTTTTATCAAATTTACTTTTATTCATGACTTAAGACTTTAATCAACTAATTCAAAACCAAAGCTCCTACCTTTTTCCAAAGCAGGAACGCCTTCTTTCATCCAAACAGGTTCAGGAGCATCTTTTAAATAAAAATCAAAAAATTGTTGCATCCTAACAGTCAAATCCTCGCAATCGGCTCTCCTCTTAAGATTGTGAGGTGCACCGTTGTATACTAACATCCAAACAGGTTTCCCCAGACGTCTCAAAGCACTAAAAAACTCAATTCCCTGATACCATGGCACTGCACCATCTGCATCGT
>CAYWNI010000436.1:933-2262 GCA_964459525.1 uncultured Lentimicrobiaceae bacterium
ATATACAAATCCCTATTCTCCCAAAGGGTAGCACCAATACGACTCTGACCTTGCTCATACTGAAAAGCACGACTTAAGCCCGTTTGCCATCTAATTCCGCCATATGCACTGGTCATATTGCTTACCGGAGCACCTGCCATAGCTGCCGCAAACATATTGGTTCGTGTAATTAACCAAGCAGTTTGATATCCACCCCAACTTTGCCCCTGAATACCCAATTTATCTCTGTCGATAGCGGGATACTTACTCAGCATAGCCTGAGTGCCACTAATCACATAATCATACGCACTTTGGCCCGGAAACCCATCATTGTA
This sequence comes from uncultured Lentimicrobiaceae bacterium, assembly GCA_964459525.1. Classification (GTDB taxonomy): domain Bacteria; phylum Bacteroidota; class Bacteroidia; order Bacteroidales; family F082; genus UBA6244. The sequence continues at coordinate 1,248 of CAYWNI010000436.1, forward strand.
TGCGATATCCGGGATAAAAATAAAATATCCATTACTAGCATAGTAGCTAAAGTTGATTACCGAACGAATTGGTTTTGGAATATAATACCGATGTAAATCATCGGAATAACGCTCATAAAAATACACCAACATCGGATATTTTTGCTGAGGATCATAGTTTGCAGGAAAGTATAGCAAACCTTGAACTGAATCGCCTTCAAAAGTCATCCAATCAACCAAAGAAACAGTTCCCCATGCATAATTATTATGATTGGGATTTGCATCAGTAAGGCGCTCAACCTGCGTAAAATTTTGAGAACTGGTGTACAAGTCAGGATAATTCTCAAACGATTCTTTACGCCAAATAAGCTGATTAGCTATTTTGGCTTTCAATGGTCGCGAAAATGAACAAGGTTCTTTTATGAGAACATCAAGTGGCATTTCGCCAATCAGATTTATCATAGCAAAGCCCGCTTCTTTTGTTTTGGTATCAAAAACTGATAGCAGGAGATCACCTGACAATGTTCGTTTGTTGGGGTCAAGTCTGACATAACGAAATTGAGTTTTGTTTTCCCTACCTACTTGCTTAGTTAAACAAAAAGGGGATTTTTTACCTAACGGATCAAGCAGCCAAAGGTCGTAGGAATCATAAACCACACATCTACCTTCATCAGTCCAACCGGCAATACCGTATGAATTTGCGGTGTTTGGTACATCATTTTTTTCATAAAAAAAAGCAATATCAAGTGTGCCGGTGAGATTTACAATTTGATTTTTATTAATTAAATAGGCGTACCAAGAGCTGTCGGATCGACTATACCATACCACACTCTTTTGACTAGGATCGAGCGAAACAACAGAGGACGCATTTTTAATAATCTCTACTACCTCACCTGTTTTTCGGTTGATGAGGTAAACATCCTTGTAACCGTTATTATCCCATGAAGATGACCATTTGTAAGGCTGATAATCATATCCCAACACATAGGGTTTTGTGCTACTATTATCAATGTGAACTGATGGTATAGCAGGTGTT
>CAYWNI010000437.1:0-2262 GCA_964459525.1 uncultured Lentimicrobiaceae bacterium
AGACGTAATTGTTATTCCACGCTCCTGCTCCTGAACCATCCAATCCATGGTAGCGCCGCCCTCATGTGTCTCACCCATTTTATAATTACGGCCAGTATAATAAAGGATACGCTCGGTAGTAGTTGTTTTACCAGCATCAATATGAGCCATAATCCCGATATTTCGGGTAAGGAATAATTTGCTATTTTTGTCTCGGACAGCCATTTATTTGCTTATCTATTGCTTGTTATAACTAAAACCGAAAATGAGAGAAAGCCTTATTGGCCTCTGCCATACGATGGGTATCTTCTTTACGTTTAAATGCTGATCCTTCTTCCTTGAAAGCAGCCAATATCTCTCCGGCTAATTTCTGACCCATTGTTTTCTCATGACGCTTGCGTGAGAAATTAATAAGGTTTTTCATACCAATTGACATTTTACGTCCTGCACGAATTTCAGAAGGAATCTGAAAAGTAGCTCCACCAATACGGCGGCTGCGAACCTCTACAGCAGGTGTAACATTAGCTAGTGCCTTTTTCCATACTTCAACAGGATCTTCTTTAGAACGCTCGGCAACAATGTCCATCGCTTCATAAAAAATCCTGTAAGCTGTACTTTTCTTTCCCGAATACATAATATTGTTTACAAATTTTGTAACCAATTCATCACCGAACTTAGGGTCGGGAAGGGTGATTCGTATTTTTGGTTTTGCTTTCCTCATCTGATCAAGCTTATACTATTGTTACTTTATTTTTTCTTTGGACGTTTGGTTCCGTATTTAGAACGACGCTGTGTTCTACCGTCTACACCTGATGTATCGAGAGCTCCACGAATAATGTGGTAACGAACACCTGGAAGATCTTTTACACGACCACCACGAATCATTACGATGGAATGCTCTTGCAAATTGTGACCTTCACCGGGAATGTAGGCATTCACCTCTTTTCCGTTGGTAAGTCTAACCCTAGCTACTTTACGCATGGCAGAGTTAGGTTTTTTTGGCGTAGTAGTGTAAACTCTAACACAAACACCACGACGCTGCGGACATGAATCAAGAGCAGGAGATTTGCTTTTATCAACAAGCTTCTCGCGCCCTTTTCTTACTAATTGTTGTATTGTCGGCATATTAACGTTTATTATTAACCTTTTGTGCTCAAAATTTTCGAGGCGCAAAAGTATAAAATCATTTTATACAAACCTCAATTTATTTATTATAATCTTTGGAAATGTGACAAGGTGGGAATACCGATGGTTTTTAAAACTCTGCAACAATCTGTTAATCTTTAACTTAAACACCAGATTGAGCCGGAAACCTATATCGTTTTACCTTGTCAGGTTCCTTTAACTATATCTATTTCAGTTACTTTAAACTTTATATCTGAAACGGGCTGCAAAGATAGTATTAATTTTATTTCGCACAACGTTTTCAACAAAATATTTTTAATAAATATTACAATAATCAAAAATATCCTCGAAACGGACTACTTACTTCACAATCGAAAAGAGGTGGCACGATCGAAAAATGTACTTTTGCTGCTCATTAAAACCAAACGCACGTGAGTGACTTCTTACATCAACTTAACGATGAACAACGAAGAGCCGTAGTACAAGCCAACGGCCCCGTAATGGTAATAGCTGGCGCAGGCTCTGGAAAAACCCGTGTCTTAACATACAGGCTGGCCTATTTGCTATCAAAAGGTGTCGATCCCTTTAATATGCTTGCCCTAACTTTTACCAATAAGGCAGCCCGCGAAATGAAAGAAAGAGTTCTTACGTTACTTAACAACGGCGAAGGTCGCAATATTTGGATGGGAACCTTTCACTCTGTGTTTTCTAAAATATTACGTATTGATGGGCATCATCTGGGCTATCCATCAAATTATTCTATTTATGACAGTACCGACAGCAAACGCCTCATCAGGCAGATCATTGTTGATTTGCAACTTGACCCAAAAACATATCCTCCCTCCTTTGTAGCCGGAAGAATTTCAATGGCCAAATCATCGTTAATCACCGCTACGATTTACGCTAACGATGCAGATATTCAAACAGTTGATGAAGCTTCGGGTAAACCCCGAATAAAAGATGTATATGCTGCATATCAGGCGAGACTGAAACGTGCAGACGCAATGGATTTTGATGACCTACTTTTAAATACCTATCTTCTTTTTGCCGGTTTTCCAGAGATCCTTTATAAGTATCAGCAAAAATTCAAATATATCATGGTGGATGAATATCAGGACACAAACCGTGCTCAATATTTGATAATTAAGCGGTTGGCGG
>CAYWNI010000438.1:0-2241 GCA_964459525.1 uncultured Lentimicrobiaceae bacterium
GCTTCAAAGTGTCGCAAAAATCTATGAGCTTTTTATTTGGCAATTGTCATTTTTTGTGGAGCTAAAAAACTTTGCGGAAACCCGAATAGAGGAAAACAAACAAAAGTTTTATCCTACGGATGAAGACCTAAATCCTAGACTAAACTTTGTGAATAACAGGGTTCTTAACGGACTTGAGCAAAATTCTGATTACAAAAGAAAAATTTCCGCCTACAAAATCAACTGGGGAGCAGAGCAAGGGATAGTTCGGAAGTTTTACAACAAACTCAGAGAATCTGATTTTTACACGATTTATAACCTAAATGAGCATGTTTCGCTTGAAGACGATAAGCGGTTTTTGCTCAAACTTATTGATATTTTACTCGCGGATTTCGAATCGTTAAAATCTTTTTACGAAGAAAAAAGCGTTCACTTCTCTGATGGTTACGATTTGGTTAACATTCTTTTAATCAAATTTGCAGATACATATTCTCATGAGTTTAACAGCGCTTCGGGATTGCCCGAAATTTATAAAACAGAAGGTGGCGCTGGTGAAGAAGATATTTTGTTCTTGAAAAACCTTTATCGTCATGTTATCTCGCGGGATGATGAATTAACTGGATTGTTAAAGGAAAAAACAAGTACCTGGGATTACGATCGCATTCCAATAATGGATTTAATACTTCTAAAAATGGCCATCATCGAGCTATTGGAAATGGAAACAGTTCCTGTAAAAGTTACGCTGAATGAGTACATTGAACTGGCTAAATATTTCAGTACACCCAATAGCAGAACCTTTGTTAACGGTGTTCTCGACCGTTTGATTCGCGAATTTAAGGAAGAAAATAAAATTAAAAAAATGGGTCGCGGGCTGCTTGAATAAGTTTTTTCTTCATGTAAGTCAGGCTTTTTAAATTGTAAATTCCAAGAGTCTTTTCATCTATTGCTACTGTTTAAGTTTCATTTTTCGGATACTTATCTGGAACAATATAAAAATTACCATCAAGACATTCTACTGTTATTTAAAAACAATCGTTTTTTGTACCTTTGCAAGCATTAATTTTCATGGAAATATTGAATTACTAAAAAATTGCACACATGGCTTTTGATTTTGAAATGATAAAAACCCTTTACGCCAAGCTTCCGGGCAGGGTAGAGGCTGCAAAAAAACTATTAAACAAACCGATGACACTTACGGAGAAAATTCTGTATGCTCATCTGGATTTAGAACTTCCTCAGCAACCTTACAACAGAGGTAATTCGTATGTTGATTTTCGTCCTGATAGGGTTGCCATGCAAGATGCCACCGCGCAAATGGCCTTGCTACAGTTTATGCAGGCCGGAAAAGCAAAAGCAAGTGTTCCTTCCAGTGTGCATTGCGATCACCTTATTCAAGCCAAGGAAGGTGCTGTAAAAGATTTAGAAACAGCTGATTATACCAATAAGGAAGTTTACGATTTTCTCGCTTCAGTTTCTAGTAAGTATGGTATTGGTTTTTGGAAACCAGGTGCAGGCATTATTCATCAGGTTGTGCTCGAGAACTACGCTTTCCCTGGCGGAATGATGATTGGAACGGATTCGCATACACCCAATGCCGGCGGTTTGGGCATGTTGGCCATTGGTGTTGGCGGAGCTGATGCAGTAGACGTTATGGCGGATATGCCTTGGGAGCTTAAATTCCCTAAAATTATTGGCGTTCGGTTAACTGGTAAACTGAGTGGCTGGGCGTCGCCGAAAGATGTTATATTAAAAGTAGCTGATATTCTTACAGTTAAAGGTGGAACTGGGGCTATTGTTGAATATTTTGGCGAAGGTGCTATCAGCATGTCGGCAACAGGAAAAGGTACTATTTGCAACATGGGTGCTGAAATAGGGGCTACCACCTCAACTTTCGGCTACGACGAAAGTATGGCTGAGTATTTACGCCAGACAGATCGTGCTGATGTTGCGGAGCTTGCTAACCGCATTGCGAATTATCTCACTGGTGATCCCGAAGTATATGTATCCCCCGAAAAGTATTTTGACCAAGTTATTGATATAGACCTTAATATCTTACAGCCTGCACTTAATGGGCCATTTACTCCAGATTTACGGACGGAAGTTAGCGATATGGCTGTTGTTGCCAAGAAAAACGATTGGCCTCTGCCCATCGAAGCAGGGCTAATCGGTTCATGTACAAATTCATCCTACGAAGATATTACCAGGGCAGCTTCTATTGCACGCCAGGCTAAAGCAAAAAAGTTAAAAGTAAAAAGCGGATTG
>CAYWNI010000439.1:0-2205 GCA_964459525.1 uncultured Lentimicrobiaceae bacterium
TTGCTCCAAATCAGATTGCCTCTATCGCTGCTTCGCTTATTCCGTTTTTGGAGCATGACGATGCTAACCGTGCTTTGATGGGATCAAATATGATGCGTCAAGCGGTTCCGTTGATGAATGCCGAATCCCCAATTGTTGGAACAGGAATTGAAGGTAACGTAGCACGTGACTCGCGCGTACTTATCAATGCCGAAGGTTCCGGTGTTGTGGAGTATGTTGATGCCGAGCGAATTGTAATTCGATACGATCGTAATGAAGAAGAGCGATTGGTTTCGTTTGATGAGGACTTAAAAACTTACTTCTTAACTAAATTCCAACGTACCAACCAAAACACCTCGATAAATCTGCGTCCTATTGTTCGTAAAAATGATAAGGTACAAAAGGGTCAGGTGCTCTGCGAAGGCTATGCTACGCAGGATGGTGAGTTGGCACTAGGACGTAATCTTATGGTGGCATTTATGCCTTGGAAAGGTTATAACTTTGAGGATGCTATCGTAATTTCTGAAAAAATTGTAAAAGAAGATATTTTCACTTCTGTACATATTGAGGAATTTTCGCTTGATGTTCGTGATACCAAACGTGGTATCGAAGAACTTACCAACGATATTCCTAATGTGAGTGCCGAGGCAACTAAGGACTTAAACGACGATGGTTTGATTCGTATTGGCGCCGAAGTTGATGAAGGTGATATCCTGATTGGAAAAATTACCCCTAAAGGTGAAAGCGATCCTACACCTGAAGAGAAACTCCTTAGAGCTATTTTCGGTGACAAAGCTGGGGACGTTAAGAACGCATCTCTGAAAGCACCGCCATCTATGAAGGGCGTTGTTATTGGAAATAACCTGTTTTCACGAACTGTAAAAGATAAAAAGTCGAAAACACGTGAAAAGGAGATATTGTCTGCTCTTGAAGCTGAGTTCAATAAAAATTATGCTGAACTTAAAACAAAGCTTATTGATAAGCTTTCGCAGTTAGTTGGCGGTCGAACTTCGCAAGGGGTTGTTAATAATTTTGGTGAAATAGTTGTTCCGCAGAAAGTTAAGTTTACCCAGAAAATACTTCAGGGACTTGACTATATTGAAATTAACGCTGATAAGTGGACTACCGATAAGGATAAAAACGAATTGGTTAAGGTTCTTGTCAATAATTTCACTATTAAATACAAAGAACTACTGGGTGTGTTCAACCGCAAACAGTTTGTTGCCTCTGTTGGAGATGAGCTTCCAAACGGAATCGTGCAAATGGCTAAAGTTTATATTGCCAAAAAGCGTAAGCTTAAAGTTGGTGATAAGATGGCAGGTCGTCACGGTAACAAAGGTATTGTAGCGCGTATTGTGCGTGAGGAAGACATGCCATTCTTAGAAGATGGAACTCCTGTAGATATCGTATTAAATCCTTTGGGTGTGCCTTCGCGTATGAACCTTGGACAGATTTACGAAACTGTGCTTGGTTGGGCCGGAAAACGACTGGGGTTAAAATTTATGACTCCTATCTTCGACGGAGCATCTATTGATCAGATCAATGATTACATTAGTCAAGCTGGACTTCCTGAAAATGGAAGTACCTATCTTTATGATGGAGGTACGGGAGAACGTTTCGACCAACCAGCAACCGTAGGCTACATCTATATGCTTAAATTGCACCACATGGTGGATGACAAAATGCATGCCCGTTCTATTGGACCTTACTCACTTATTACACAGCAACCTTTGGGCGGTAAAGCCCAGTTTGGTGGACAGCGTTTTGGTGAGATGGAGGTTTGGGCTCTCGAAGCTTTTGGCGCTGCCAATATACTTCAGGAAATTCTTACAGTTAAATCTGATGATGTTACCGGTAGGGCAAAAGCGTACGAAGCCATTGTTAAAGGTGAGGTAATGCCTGTGCCTAATGTGCCCGAATCGTTTAACGTACTGGTGCACGAACTGCGCGGACTTGGTCTTGAACTGAGTTTCGATTAATCAATTTGTATTGCGACATAATATAATATAAGAACATATGGCTTTCAGAAAAGACAGCAAAATACCAGGTTCCTTTAATAATATTACCATTAGTCTGGCCTCTCCTGAATCGATTTTAGATCGGTCGCATGGCGAGGTTTTGAAACCGGAAACCATCAATTACCGCACATACAAGCCTGAACGCGATGGCTTGTTTTGTGAGCGGATTTTTGGTCCTGTTAAAGATTACGAATGTCACTGTGGTAAG
>CAYWNI010000440.1:0-2146 GCA_964459525.1 uncultured Lentimicrobiaceae bacterium
TTATCCCAGAAACTTTGGTTGCTTTAATGGTTTCAATGTAGCCGCGGGGGTCCTTTTTTGCGTAAACATCAGATAATGTTTCGCTTAAGAAAATTGGTAAGTAGGTCTTTCCGTTTACTGTTGAAGTGTCAACGTTGTCAAAAATAAATTGAAATGGTCTGTAGATACGTCTTTCTTTAAATTTTTCGGTGATGTTATTCGCGTCAAGTTCAATTTTGGAGTAAGCCTCGTATTGATAGGCATCGTAATGATCGGGGTCGTTTAATGGTTTGTTTTTGATAATTTTTTCTAACAACACTTCAGCTGGATTAACTCCAGGGCGAATGATTACATCTTCGAGAAGGATGTTATCTGAACCAAGCAAAAAATCAATCACCTGAAATTTCCCAATGACTACGGGTGCTTTTTTCTTTTTAAAACCAATAAATGAAGCAACAAGGGAGTCTCCTGGGTTTTTAGTCTCGATGGCATATTTCCCCTCAAAATCGCTGGTAACACCAATGGTAGTGCCTTTAAATACAATATTAACAAAAGGAAGTGGCTCTCCGGAAGCACTATCACTAACAGTCCCCATAATTTTTGTCAGCTGCCCAAAGGATGTTTTTGGTAGCAGCAAAGCTATTGTAAGTGGCAGTAGCAGAAATAGTATTTTTAGTAAGCGTGTTGGCATGTTGTATAATTGCATTAGCGCAATTTGTTTTGCGAAAGTAGATTAATAGGAATTAACGGAGTTATTATAGATAAAATTGTTTCAAAAAAAAACCCGACATTTCAAATGACGGGCTTTTTATACGGTATGCTACGACTAAGTATCAATGTTAGCGTATTTGGCATTGGCTTCTATAAACTCACGTCTTGGAGGCACTTCGTCGCCCATGAGCATTGAAAATACGTGATCTGCTTCAACACTGTTCTCAATAGTGACTTGTCTCAATGTGCGACGCTCTGGATCCATGGTTGTGCTCCAAAGTTGCTCTGCATTCATTTCACCAAGACCTTTATAGCGCTGGATATGAATTCCTTTCTCCGTTCCATCGTTTGAAAGTTCCCTAACCGTTTGTTCGCGTTGTGCTTCAGTCCAGCAATACCTTTCTGTTTTTCCTTTTTTAATCAGGTAAAACGGAGGTGTTGCGATGTACACATAGCCACGTTCAATGAGTTCGAGCATATGGCGAAAAAAGAAAGTAAGTATCAGTGTAGCGATGTGACTTCCGTCAACATCAGCATCAGTCATGATGATAATTTTGTGGTACCTGAGTCTGGTTAGGTTGAGTGCTTTGCTATCTTCTTCTGTCCCAACACTGATTCCAAGTGCAGTATAGATGTTCTTGATTTCTTCGCTTTCATATATTTTGTGCGGTAAGGCTTTTTCAACATTTAAAATTTTACCTCGAAGTGGTAGGATAGCCTGAAATTTTCTGTCGCGGCCTTGTTTGGCTGTTCCGCCGGCCGAATCCCCTTCCACAAGATAAACCTCGGTAAGGGCAGGGTCTTTTTCAGAGCAGTCGGATAGTTTGCCGGGAAGGCCGGAACCGCTGAGTACATTTTTACGTTGTACCAGTTCGCGGGCTTTACGGGCGGCATGGCGAGCTGTGGCAGCTAGTATTACCTTTTGAACAATGGTGCGCGCCTCTTTCGGGTTTTCTTCAAGGTAGTTGGACAAAGCTTCGCTTACCATCTGATCTACAGCACCCATAACATCTGTGTTGCCTAGCTTTGTCTTCGTCTGGCCTTCAAACTGTGGTTCAGCCACTTTTACAGAAATAACCGCTGTAAGTCCTTCGCGAAAGTCATCACCACTAATGTCAAATTTCAGGGCTTTTAACATGCCTGAGCGATCGGCGTAGCTTTTGAGTGTACGTGTTAGCCCACGTCTAAAGCCAGAAAGGTGTGTTCCGCCTTCGATGGTGTTGATGTTGTTGACGTATGAGTGTACATTTTCTGAAAAGCTCGTGTTGTACTGCATGGCAATTTCAACAGGTACATTGCTTTTTTCGCCTTCTATAGAAATGGTTTCTTGTATCAGGTGTTCACGGTTTTCGTCAAGATAATGAATGAAATCGCTTAAGCCGTTTTCGGAGTGGAAGTGCTCCGTTTTGACACTGCCATCTTCGCTTTTATCGCGTCTGTCAGTTAAGCTAAGCTT
>CAYWNI010000441.1:0-2135 GCA_964459525.1 uncultured Lentimicrobiaceae bacterium
TATTAATCAAAGCCTGCGGATGTTCAATGCGGTGGCCGATGGCGAAATTTTTCGTTCTGAAAGGCACTCCCCTATTCAAAAGCATGCGGTAAGTATCGTAAGCAGAGTGACCCGTTGCCAGAATAAAAATATCTGCCTCCAGAATTCCTTGGTTGGCAACCAGATGGTCGACACGGTTTCCTTTCATTTTGATGTCGTCAACAACGGTGTCGAACAAAAATGTTCCGCCATTTTGTATAAACATCTCCCTTAAATTGGCTACCACAATTTTCAGGTTATCCGTGCCAACATGCGGGTGGGCCATGTAATTAATTTCGGCGGGAGCTCCTGCGCTGATGTATTCAGACAGAATATAGCGGCGTTCTTTGCTAATGTGTTTGTTGCGAGAGGTGAGTTTTCCATCAGAAAAAGTACCCGCTCCCCCTTCGCCAAACGCATAGTTGTTTTGCTCAGAAAAACTACCACCCGACTCATGTTCGTTAATTGCCAATGCGCGCTTATCGACTTGCGAACCACGTTCGACACACATAACCTCGAAACCCGCTTTTTGCAGGACATGGGCAGCAAAAAAGCCCGCAGGGCCACTTCCTACCACCACAACCTTTTTTTGTCTGTTTTTTGTTGCAATTTTTATTGTTTCAGGCTGTGGTAGTGCCTCTCCCTTAATTTCATCCGACGAAACAAACACATTAAGCAACCAGTGTATGTCCTGTTTTTTTCTGGCATCCAGGCTTTTTTTATCAATGACGTAAGTAAAATGCGAAAGCCTCAGCTGTCGTTTAACCATCGACTCGATGGCCTCTTCGTGGTAATTTGGAGGCAGTTTTAGCTGAACTGATTTATAGCCCATAAGCGTGTTGTTGAATAGGCAAACATAGCATAAAAAACACCACAGCTCGACATGCAGGTTTTCCTGTATAGAAATGCAAGAAACCACGTCCCGATAAGTTTAAACAATAAACGCTAAACCGGGAAATGAGCACATAAAATCACAGGCAAACAGCCAAGTGAGCAGTCTGATCCTCACAAAGATCACCAATCCGGAGAATTCAATAATATTTTGGGAGAAAAGTTTATGAGCATGAAAAAATGGTATATTTGACAACTGCTAACTACCAAACTATGATTAAAACCATAATCCCTCAATTTTCAAATTATTTGAATACTAACTCTTTGTACACTGCTATGGTTGTGTTTAAAGTGGAAATAAAGGGTGTTGGAGTTGGGATAGCAGAGGATTACCTGCGCGATTGAAGAAAAAACCAAGAATATGAATAGAATTTTAGAAGTGCTGAAGAAAAAAGAATTGGTAAATACGGCAGACCGAGCAGCTTCGCAAAGGTACATATACCAACCCAATTTAGAGATGTATGTGTACTTTTTGCAAAGAGTAAAGGAGAAATATAGGTAATATTACACATAGCGAAATGTTAGCGGTCATGCTAAAAAAAACCGACCTAACATTGAACTGACAATTTACCGAGTATGACAATGAGACATTTGAATTGTGATTTGGATATTTCAAACTTCAATATGTCAGTTTCAGTTAGTTTTTTGCAAAATAGAAATAAATATTAGCATACTTTTGACATTATAAATTCACAATTAAAAATTAAAAAAATTAAAAACATGCAATTCAAAATCAAAAAATTAGCCTTTATGGCAGTAACATCAACCTTTCTTTTTACAGCTTGTAGTAAGGAAGAATTTCAAAAAACGGATTTAGACTTTGGAAATGAAGACCCAGTAATGTTACTAGAAAGTGGCTATGCCACTAATGTTACAACAGCACTTGAAAAACCCGCTGACTACGAGTATTATACAAAAGGTGTTATTGAGTATTCAAAAAACGGTGTTGTAGTTGCCACTTTTGATTATGGTGACGGAACTAAAGATGTTTGGGCAAAATTGAACAAAAATGGAAATAAAGAAGATGTTGACCTTTCAGCAAAAAAGAAGGATGCTAAATACAAAAAGGTTATCACATCTCCATTAATTAAAATTGAAGGTTGTGATTATATCGTTGCAGGAACGATTAAATATTTTAAAGGAAAGGATTGGGTTGCCACAGTTGATTATGGTGACGGAACCTGCGATGAATGGGCAACAAAAACGTGGAAAGATGGAAGCAAAAC
>CAYWNI010000442.1:0-2128 GCA_964459525.1 uncultured Lentimicrobiaceae bacterium
CTCGTAGCATAATGGATAGTGCACCTGACTACGGATCAGGAGGTTGCAGGTTCGACCCCTGCCGGGTTCACAAATAAAAACAAAGGTTATCACCCTCAAAAGTGATGACCTTTTTTAAGTTTAATACATCCTGCATAAGGTCATCATTAAACATCCAAATGGCTGCTTTAGCCCCATAAAACAATTTGAAATGATCGAAGCCAAAATAACAGAAGTACTCAAATTAGCTATCGCCGCGCTCTACGGCCAACAGGTTGATACAAAACTTCTTCAGATACAAAAAACCAGGCCTGAATTCCAAGGCGAATACACTATAGTGGTTTTTCCATTGTTAAAAATGTCGCGCAAAAACCCTGAACAAACTGGTCAGGAAATTGGAGAATACATCAAAGCCAATTCAAATGACATTGTTGATTTTAACGTGATTAAAGGGTTTTTAAACCTGGTGGTTAACGACCAATATTGGTTTACTTTTTTCAATGAATCATTTAAAGATGACCAATTCGGGTTTGTTCCAACTAAACAAGGGCGTCCCGTGGTTATTGAATATTCATCGCCAAACACCAACAAACCACTCCATTTGGGACATATCCGCAACAATTTACTTGGCTGGTCGGTTGCCGAAATAGTGAAAAGCAGCGGAATACCTGTGAAAAAGGTGAATCTGGTAAACGATCGTGGCATTCACATCTGTAAATCAATGCTGGCATGGCAAAAATGGGGAAATCAGGCTAATCCTGAGACAACCGGTCAAAAAGGCGATAAATTGGTTGGCGACTACTACGTGCGGTTTGATCAGGAATATAAAGCTGAAATAAGCCAGCTTGTGGCCGATGGAAAAGGGGCTGACTGGGCAAAAAACAACGCTCCACTCCTACTCGAAGCCAAACGAATGCTGAAAAAATGGGAAGATAACGATGTTGAGATTCATGAATTGTGGAATAAAATGAATCGTTGGGTTTACAGCGGTTTCGATGTTACCTACCAACGCATGGGCATCGATTTTGATCAGATTTATTACGAATCGCAAACCTACCTGCTCGGAAAAGCACTGGTTGAAGAAGGATTGACAGCAGGCGTTTTTATGAAAAAGGAAGATGGATCGGTATGGTGCGATCTTACCGCCGAAGGTCTCGACGAGAAACTCCTGCTTCGCGCTGACGGCACTTCTGTTTACATGACCCAGGATTTAGGCACAGCGCAGCTTCGTTACAACGACTACAACCCTGAGAAACTGGTGTATGTAGTGGGAAATGAACAAAACTACCACTTTGACGTGCTCAAACTGGTTTTAATGAAACTTGGAAAGCAATGGGCCGATTCCATCGAACATTTGTCGTATGGCATGGTAGAACTGCCACAGGGCAAGATGAAATCGCGTGAAGGCACTGTAGTTGATGCTGACGACCTGATGGACGAGATGTATCAAACAGCGAAAAAAACAACCGAGGAACTCGGTAAATTTAACGATTTCACCCCCGACGAAGCCCATGCACTCTACCAAATGCTCTCAATCGGCGCACTCAAATACTTTATCCTAAAAGTAGATCCGAAAAAAACAATGATGTTCAATCCTGCTGAGTCGATTGACTTTACAGGAAACACGGGGCCGTTTATACAGTACACCCACGCCCGCATTAAATCGGTGCTGCGTAAAGCTATCGAATCAGGCATGGATATAAACATGCCGCTGCTGGGTGACATTGAAATGAATGAAAAAGAAAAATCGCTTTTGGTGCTTCTGCACGACTATCCGCAAACCATTGCACAGGCTGCCGAAAATTTTAGTCCTGCACTAATTGCCAACTTCGTTTACGAACTGGCCAAGGAATTCAACCAGTTTTACCACGCGGTAACGATACTCAAAGAAGAAAACCAAAACTTGAAGCATTTCAGGTTACAGCTTTCGTTGGTAACAGCGCGAACAATAAGTTCGGCCATGCAACTTTTGGGAATAAGTGTCCCTGAAAGAATGTAGTGGTTAGCTTTCGCACAAACCCATAGCGCATTTAACACCATCGGCGGCACTTGAAATAATGCCGCCGGTATATCCGCTGCCCTCTCCAATCATGTACAGGTTGTCAAAGCCCGTGCACAGGCCATTGGGCTCGCGCATTACCTGTATAGG
>CAYWNI010000443.1:0-2122 GCA_964459525.1 uncultured Lentimicrobiaceae bacterium
ACGTCCAGTAATTTTTTTTCTTCGTCTGTCAGCACCACGAATAAGCTTCTTTGTGCTGTAGCAGGTTTTTTAAGGTCGTCCCACCCCATGATGTAAGAAACATCTCTAATTGATTCGGCCAGGGCAGCGCGGTTCGATTTGATAAGCATATTGCAGCCCTGAGAAACCAAGTCGGAAGTCCTACCAGGAATAGCAAACACATCTCGGTTATACGAATTTGCCAACCCAGCTGTAATCATGGCACCTCCTTTTTGCGCCGATTCAACAACAACCACGGCATCACACATGCCAGCCACAATTCGGTTTCTTTTCGGAAAGTTTTCACGATCAGGTTTTGTTCCTGACGGGAACTCCGTAAGCAAACCACCATGCTCTAACATACTCATGGCCAGCCTATGATGCTGCGAAGGGTAGATGCGATCGTGTCCGTGCGCCATTACGCCAATAGTTTCTACGCCACAATCAAATGCTTTACGGTGAGCACAAACATCTATTCCATAAGCCAACCCACTAACCACTATCACTTCTTTGGCTTTCAAATCCGTGATCATTTCCTCGCAACGCTCACGTCCGTAGTCGGTAGCTTTTCGCGTGCCCACGAAAGCAATCATACGCATAGCATTCAAATCGGAAGTTCCTTTGTAATAAAGCATCAATGGACCATCTTCACAATTCAAAAGTCGTTTGGGGTAGTTGGCGTCGGTGTAAAACAAGGACTTGACATTGTTTTTTGCTATAAATTCAATCTCGCTTTCAGCCCTATGTAACACTTGCTGACTCAGGATGCTGTTGACCGTGGTCTGGCCGATACCCGGAATTTTCATTAGCGCAGCACGTTTTTCATGAAAAATAGCCTCTACACCAGCACAGTACGAAACGAGCCGTTTTCCGTTAACATCACCAACACCGGGGATTAGCGTAAGAGCAATTTGATATTTTAGCAAGTCTGGGTTCATCAGGCCAAAAGTATTACATTTTTAAATTGGTGATGCAGCTACATGAAATTTTTGGTAAACAGGGAATAACTATTTTTGTCGCATGTCAGGAAAAAGAAAAACGGTTGTTGTTTGTCCGCTGGATTGGGGACTGGGTCATGCAACCAGGATGATTCCTGTTATCGAAACCCTTCTTGCCGAACGTGTTAATGTGGTTATTGCCGCCGACAATAGGCCGTTGGCACTTTTAAAACAGCACTTTCCTGCGTGTTTTTTTGAACAACTACCGGGCTATCAGCCACATTATCCTGCAAAAGGAGCACTCATGCCGTTCAAACTAATGGCGGATTTGCCTAGCATGATAAAACAAGCGCTTAAATCTAGGAAGTTAGCCGAGAATATTGTTAAGAAGCACCAAGCAGATGCATTAATTTCTGACAACCGATACGAGCTTTTTCAAAAAAACATTTTTAGCGTTTTTGTAACCCACCAACTGCACTTGCAAACTTTTGGCTGGCAAAAAGTCTTTCAGCCCTGGCTAAACATGATTATTAAGTTTTTCTTAAAGAAATATGATGAAGTTTGGATTCCCGACTTTGAAGGAGAAAAAAACCTGAGCGGAAAGCTATCACATCCCGTGTTGAGCATTCAAACACCCCAGCATTATATCGGCACACTAAGCCGATTCGAAGGAATTATTGAAGCTCCATCTGCTGCCTCCTGCGACATACTGATTATCCTCTCGGGTCCAGAACCGCTGCGCACGTTACTTGAGGAAACCCTCAAAAAACAAGCCTTGAAACTGGACGTTGATACCATTATGGTTCTGGGCAAACCCGAAGAATCGCTGAGCATAAAAACAGGCCGGCTTCAAATTTTTTCACATTTGGATGACCAAAACTTCGCAGGACTTATTAAAAAAACAAAACTCATTGTCAGCCGGCCCGGTTATAGCACATTAATGGACTTGTCGTGTTTTGGAAAAAAGGCCGCCTTTATCCCAACTCCGGGCCAAACAGAACAAATTTATTTGGCCGACAAGTTAAAAAACGATAAAATTGCCTACACCAACAGCCAAAACAACTTCGTCTTAAGCGAGGCTTGGGAAACCCGGAACGATTACAGGGGAATCCCACAAAATAATCATAGCAATAACCTGTCACATTTCGTCAGCAGCTTTTTAGAAC
>CAYWNI010000444.1:0-2121 GCA_964459525.1 uncultured Lentimicrobiaceae bacterium
GAGTTACCCGTTTCAGAGCTAGCACCAACACTCGAAGTTAATCAGTTTTCGGATGTTACTAGTTACGAACAAGACAAGATAAATATTCTTTCTAGCGGTAAAGATTGGTTTGGAGAGGTTTTTTCAGGAGATACAAATGAGCGCGTTTTTATGTTTGAGCAACCTAATTTGGTTCAAGATTTTCCAGCGCATATTAAAGTGCAGATGGCAGCAAGTGCCTATGTTTACACCTATTTTGAGGTATTCGTTAACGACCAAAAGGTAATCGATTCAACACTTTTTCTTAAGGTTACTCCATCTTCTCACTCACGTGCTTTTAAAGCATTCAAGTCTACTTCGTTTTTTGCAGATCAAGATCAGATGGAGGTTAAGATAAGGTATATTTCTGATGATGAGAATGCCACCGCCTGGCTCGATTATATCCAGTTGAATACGATGCGTGATTTAAAATATACGGGTGGACAGATGGTGTTTCGTGAACCTGATGCTGCTTTGGCGGGGCAGGTTTCACAGTTTGTGGTTCAGGACGTTAATGAGCCGGTGCGGGTGTGGGCGATTACAAATTCACATTTTCCACAGCAGGTATCGTTTGTAAACGAAGGTCAGACTTTGCGTTTTTCATTGGATGATGCCCAGGAGCAGGATTTTATTATTTTTAGCGAACAAAACTACCTCCAGCCTGTTGAAGTATTACGGATCGAAAACCAAAATCTACATGCCATTCATTCTGCAGATATGGTTATCGTGGCACCCGAAATGTTTTTGCCACAGGCGAATCACCTTGCCGAACTCCACCAAATCGTCGATCAGCTTTCATCGGTTATTGTCACTCCCGATCAGATTTACAATGAGTTTTCATCCGGATCGCAGGATGTGACTGCTATGCGTGATTTTATGCGCATGCTCTACGATCGCGAAGCTTTTGGGGCAAAACATGGCTATCTCCTGCTTTTTGGCGATGCTTCTTTCGACTACAAACACCGGATTGCTGAAAATACCAACATTGTTCCTACTTACGAATCGCAAGAATCGCTCAGCGAAACGGGTTCTTTTGTTACGGATGATTATTTCGGACTTTTGGATGAATATGAAGGCGGTAGTGTTTCCGGTGTGTTGGATATTGGGATTGGACGGTTTCCGGTTTCAACGCAAGATCAAGCCTGGATGGCCGTGAATAAGGTTGAAAATTATTTGTTGAATATACCCGCTATTTCAAGCGATTGGCGTACAGCGATTTGTTTTGTTGCCGATGATGATGATTCCAACCTGCACCTAAAACAGGCCGAGGGCATGGCTGCTATTGCCGACACGCTAAATATTGGCCTGAATGTGAACAAAATTTATTCCGACGCTTTTGTCGTTCAGTCAAATTCGGCTGGATACCGCTATCCGGATGTTAACGAAAATATTATTAGCCAAGTTGAGCGAGGAGCTGTAATTGTAAATTATACCGGACATGGTGGACTCATTGGCTGGTCTGAGGAAATGATTTTAGATGTTCCTACCATCAACTCGTTTGAGAATATGCATAGTTTGCCGCTTTTTATTACTGCAACCTGTGAGTTTAGCCGTTTTGACGATCCTGAATTTACTTCAGCCGGCGAATATGTTTATCTTAACCCCCACGGAGGTGCCATTGCTTTGTTAACCACCACTCGCTTGGCCTATGCTCATGCCAATATCATTGTAAACACACGTATTTACGACAATTTGTTTAAAAAGGAAAATGGAGAGTTGCCACGTTTGGGTGATTTAATCAGGTTGTCGAAGAACCCTTCCAATGCCAATTACCTGAATTTTGTCTTGCTCGGCGATCCAGCATTACGGTTGGCTTTCCCCGAAACAGAGGTAGTTACCACTTCGGTTGTTAGTCAAAATGATGAAGGAGTTAGCGATACGGCAAGAGCGCTGAGTGCGGTTTCTGTTTCAGGATTTGTTGCTGATGATAGCGGATTGGCCGACGCGGATTTTAATGGGTTGATTTATCCTGTTGTTTACGATAAAAAAACCAAATACACGACCCTTGGAAATCTTGGATCGAGCTCGCCTTACGACTTTGATCTTTACGATCGGGTTTTATACAAAGGTAAAGTGTCGGTGACTAACGGTGCTTTTGCTTTT
>CAYWNI010000445.1:0-2118 GCA_964459525.1 uncultured Lentimicrobiaceae bacterium
TTTTAAAAACTCAAAACACAAACAGTTTCCGCATCAACTATTAATGAAAGATGTACTTATCAAAGAGGATAGAATTATAAAAGCGATTAGTAAATAGTGTGAAAAGCTATTG
The DNA here is from genome assembly GCA_964459525.1 of uncultured Lentimicrobiaceae bacterium. Classification (GTDB taxonomy): domain Bacteria; phylum Bacteroidota; class Bacteroidia; order Bacteroidales; family F082; genus UBA6244. The sequence continues at coordinate 113 of CAYWNI010000445.1, forward strand.
CTTCTCCCAACGTAGTTTCATGTCTTCGGCAGTTAGGTTCGATACAACCGCGTTCAACATCCTCTATTTCCAAATAATATTTTCCGCTTTCCATTTATCTTTTGGTTCGTCTTCACCCGTTGGGTAGCCCAGGGGAATAACATTAAGCGGTATATGTGTTTCGGGCAGATTGAGCTTTTTTATAACCGCTTTGGTTCTGTCATCGTATGGATAGGCAGCAGTCCATACAGCTCCTAAACCCATACTCTCAGCGGCAAGCAGTATATTTTCTGTTGCAGCCGCACAATCCTGTACCCAATAGCCTTCGTCTTTTAAATTGCCAGCCTTTTCCATGTCGCCACACACCACAATAGCAGCCTGTGCCTGAGTCAGCATTTTTGCGTAGGGTAACTGTTCACTCAGTGAATCTAGGATCTCACGCTGTGTAACGACATAAAATACCCACGGCTGCCTATTAACTGCCGATGGAGCTGCCATGCCCGCCCTTAGCAAGATTTCTAGCTGCTCTTTTGAAACAGGCTGGTCGGTAAAATGGCGCACACTCTTTCGGTTATGTATCATCTCTAAAGTTTCATTCATATATCTCTGATTATAATTAGCAACAAATGGTTTGCCATCTATGTTTTCCGCAGACCTTTCGGCCCTAGGTATCAAGCTTCCTGTTTCGTAAAAATTCCCTGCTGCATATATAATGGGATTCAACAAATTCATATCAACATTACCCTCAGCGTTTAGGATGGCCACATCCGCTTTTACATCTATAACTTTTCCGATAAACTGCCTGTGCGAACCGAGTTCGTGTATAGCTGTAACTTCGCACTCTATAACGATAGGAAATTCCTTAATATATGGGGCATTTACAAACTCACCCTTAACAGGAGTGAGCCCTGTTTCTTTAAATTTATCTACATCTCTACCCGAAAATCGACCTGCATAACTTACATACTTAGCCAATTGTGACGAGGGTATGTTGACTGTAAACGATTTTGTTTCTGTTACATTGCCATATGAATAGGTTGCAGGGCGCATAGAAACCGCAATACTTAGCGGATCAGAGTTGCATATGCTTATCCATGCAGCAGTCATCATGTTAGGCTTGCCCTCTTTGTCATAGGAACCTATCACCAATGCAGGTTGTGGGTATAAAAAACTCTTAATGCCCACCGATTTCTTTTTAAATGGAATTGTGGTTGAATCTGATGCTGCCAGCGGGGAATTCTCTGGTGCAACTGCTGCTTTAGTTGTTAACATATCGGAACTTTTTTCTTCGATGGTTAAAAGTACTGCCAATACCAATACGGCAGAGGCAAGAACTAGGTTTAAAAATTTACTCTTCTGCATGATTAAAAACTTTAAAAATCAATATCTTTAGTCTTCTTATAGGAAATGGTATCCAATAAACATCCTGTAGGACAGACCGAACACCATGGTTTGGTGAAAAAAAGCGACAACATAACAACAACTAAACCGAAGATAATAAATCCGATACCTATTATGCGAAAGGAGAAGAACATGAAAGGTTCGAAATGGGATAATTCGGGAGTAAAGCCTATTAGTAAAGCGCCAGCAATAAATACCAGATATATTTCCCTTGCCGTTATGCCCTTAAATTGTGTTGGTAGTTTTCTTTTTTTGAAAGGCGTAAAATGGTTGGTTAGTTCTTGCAATGCCCCCATCGGACAGAGATAATTACAGTACAGCTTGCGCTTGCCAACAAAAGAGATGGCTAATGCTAGAATAAACACCACACTACTTTGCCAATTGGCTCGCCATGTAAAGCCATCCAGTAGCCATCCGTTTAGTAATTGAACCGAGAGTGCATTGTTGAGGATTAACCCCATGATAACCAATACCAGAAACATATAAATGGTGCGGTACTTTGCTGTTCCTTTTTTGTAAACCATCACAAGCGACAGCAACATCAAACCCAAAAACAAAATGTCCTTAATTGTAGTCCAATGGTTTGTTTCTGTAATAACTGATGCGCCAGATCCCATAACTGAAGA
>CAYWNI010000446.1:0-2115 GCA_964459525.1 uncultured Lentimicrobiaceae bacterium
GTTTTGGGAATTGGTGGTGTTAGGATGATTGAAAGCCTGAATTTAAACCCATCAATTTTCCATAGTAATGAGGGGCATTCTGCATTTATTGGGCTTGAACGTATCCGCAGTTTCATGCAAAACCCAAAAATTAATTTCAATACAGCTTTAGAATTGGTGCGTTCCTCTACCCTATTTACCACGCACACACCTGTTCCAGCTGGGCACGATACCTTTGAGGAACACCTTATTAGAACCTATATCCCACACTATCAAGAACAATTCCGCATAAATTGGCACGATTTCATGGGGTTAGGAAGATTTTTTCCTGATAACCAGAATGAGAAGTTTAGCATGAGTGTATTAGCAACGCGCTTATCACAAGAAGTAAACGGGGTAAGCAGAATTCATGGCAGGGTTTCACGAGAAATGTTCCAGCCGATGTATCCTGGTTATTATGCCGAAGAACTTCATATTGGCTATGTTACCAATGGAGTGCATTATTATACTTGGACAGATTCAGAATGGCAAAAACTCTACCGCAATCATTTCGGAAAAGAATTTGAAATGCATCAGCCTGACAGCAAATATTGGGAAAAAATATTCGATGTCGATGATTCGGTTATCTGGCAAAAAAAACTTCAGCTTAAAAAAGTCCTTATTGAGGTGATGCGCGACAAGCTTAAAAAAGATTTAACTCGCCGGCAAGAAACTCCGCAAGTTATTCTTAACTCGCTCCGCGATATGGATGAAAACACTTTGATTATTGGTTTTGCTAGAAGATTTGCAACATACAAGCGAGCTCACCTGCTATTTATGAACTTGGAAAGACTAAGCAAACTGGTGAACAACCCGCAAAAGCCAATCGTGTTTATCTTTTCTGGAAAAGCACATCCAAATGACAAAGCCGGCCAAGATTTGATTAAACGAATTATCGAAATCTCTAAGATTCCTGAGTTTATGGGGAAAATACTTTTCCTCGAAAACTATGATATGATTATCGGTAAATTACTTACTTCGTCAGTAGATATTTGGTTAAACACGCCAACCCGTCCGTTAGAGGCATCCGGCACTAGTGGAGAAAAAGCCGTGATGAATGGGGTTATGAACTTCTCGGTTTTAGACGGCTGGTGGGCTGAAGGGTATAAACCTGATGCCGGCTGGGCAATTGAAGAAGCTAAAACCTTTGCAAACCAACAATATCAGGACGAACTAGACGCAGAAATCATTTATCAAACTTTTGAAAATGAAATTGCAAATCAATATTACGACAGAAACGAAAAAGGTTTTTCACCAAAATGGGTTTCTTTTATAAAAAATACCATCGCGCAAATTGCACCGCAATTCACCATGCAACGCATGCTCGAGGACTACTACAATAATTACTATAGTGAGCTATTTGCCAGAAAAACTCAAATCTTTGGTAACAACTATGAACCCGCCAAAGAACTGGCGAAATGGAAAGAAAAAGTGAGTGCAGCATGGAATCAGATCACGCTCGAGAGCCTATTAATCCCCAATACAAGTCGGAAACCTCTTGAATTTGGCAAAAAATTTTTAGCTGAAATCAAACTTAACATACCAGGACTTGATGCTGCTGACCTAGGTGCAGAAATAATTATGGGCAACAAAACTGATGAAGAAGTAAGAACCATAAAAATAAAAAAAGAGCTGCAGCTTATATCCAGCGAACCAGGCAAAGTGGTCTTCGGAATTGAAATGACATTAGACCACTCAGGCATTTATGATTACACATTTCGAATTTTTCCGAAACACGAATTACTTAAATACAGAATGGACTTCCCTCTCGTTAAGTGGTTGTAAAAAAAATTTAGGTAAAAAAACCGGGTTTAAACGCTGTTTAAACCCGGTTTTTTTGCTTTCAAACACACTAAAAAAAAGTGTGCTCTCAAACAGATCTCCATATCAAATTATTTGTATCTTGCTTTGATTTATTAACCTTCTTATAATACAACGAGATACGTTTTAAAGAAGTTAACTTCGGCAATACTGCATGACATCGAGTTTTAAAGAAAAGCCTAAATATTGGAGACGACACAACCTCCTGATTACCTTTCTGGTATTGGTAGGTTTTATTTATGGAGGTTTTGCCAACAATAGCTTTGGTAATCTCTG
>CAYWNI010000447.1:0-2098 GCA_964459525.1 uncultured Lentimicrobiaceae bacterium
TAAGGTCGGCTCCAAAATCTACTCCCGACGTTTCTAGAAAACTCACTAAATCGTTTTTGCTAAAATGACTTGTTCCATTAAAAGCCATATGTTCCAGAAAATGCGCAAGTCCTTGTTGATCATCATTTTCAAGTATACTTCCTGCATTGACAACCAGTCTAAATTCGACACGGTTTTCAGGCTTTTTGTTTTCGCGCACATAATAACGCAGTCCGTTGTCGAGCGTGCCACTAATTACTTTGTCATCGACTGGAAGTTTATGATCGCCAGCGCTTTGTGCTTGCGCCGACAGGTTGGCAAACGAAAAAGCCAACAGCAAACAAGTGGCTAAAAATGCTTTTAATTTCATCTTATTTTTATTTGAAGTTTATGGTGTAAAACTAATCAATCATTTTAAGATAAGCGCTTTACTTTAAAGAAATACTTATCGTGTTTCCATGAAGTCAGTTTGCGAAAAACACCTATTTTTGTTGAAATCAATTAAAAAAGAAAAAAGCCATGAAAATTAATCGTTACGTTGACATTTCAACAATCGACAGAGAAGCTAAGAAAGATTACATCGACAGGCATTCGCCCTTTGTGCACTGTGCTGCCGAAGCCGCAGCTGGAGAGCCTTTTAAGGTAAGTGTAAAACTAGGAGACGAATACATGCATCCTGATGATTTTGACCACTTTATTTCGTATATTCAACTTTGGAATGGTGAGTTTATGCTGGGACAGGCTTCATTTGCCCCCGGAACGTTAGGTAACAAACCCGGTCATGCACAGGTCGATTTTCACGTTGTACCTGCCAAAAATATGAAACTTATAGCCATGGCTTTTTGCACTAAACATGGTCTGTGGCAATCAGATGAAGTGTTGGTAGAGGTAAAATAGGATTTCCTTTACTACTGCTGTTCACAATATATAAGCACAAATCCCATTAGGTCTATCTTCATAGGTCTGGTGGGGTTTTTTATTTCATGCTCTTTTACTTAGGGTCACAGAGTTTATTCGCAAAGTTTTTTTTAGAGGCTTGCCTAGACGAAAAATCACCTGATTTTAGTCTTAATAATGCATGCATAACAAATATATCAGCTATGTGAGATTTAAATCACATTAAAGCAAAACGCAAGTTTCTAAATGGATGCATCCATACACTCCGAAGTGAGCTAAAAGATAACGACCTAAAAACTACAAAAACAGATATATAGTATCTGTTCACAGACGCCATATAAATCGCTATTTAGAAGTATTTACAGATTACGGCTTATCAATAATGTAAATCCCTATCGCTGTATTTTTGTAAACAAATGTAAACACCATTATATGAAAAAGTTTGGGGAAATTATTTTAGTAGTCGTTGTACCTTGGCTAATTATTTTTGCTGGAGTCTTTTACTACAATAGCGATTTTGAATCAGGTCATAGTATTAAAACTAATTCATTGGATAAAAAAGCAGAGTCTATTATCGATCATTCAAAGTTTGATGCGCTAAACAAAGATTTTTCCTCTGGAACTGAGGTAACGGCTGCTTGTCTATCATGCCACAATTCACGTGGTCAGGAATTTATGAAAACCCAGCATTGGCTGTGGCACAAACTTGACACCACACCTTCAGCAGGAATTCAAGATTTGGGTAAAATCAATTTAATGAATAATTTTTGTATCGGTAGTAACTCCAACGAAAAACTCTGCTCGATGTGCCATGCGGGCTACGGTTACGAAGACAAGAGTTTTGATTTTACAAATCCAGAAAACATTGATTGTCTTGTTTGCCACGATGCTACCGGTACTTATAAAAAATCAAAACCCTCACAAGAAAATAACTTCCGAGGAGCAGGTTGGCCTGATTTATCTGTCGATTTAAAACTTGTTGCTACCCATGTTGGGCTTCCTAAAAGCAACAATTGCGGAAACTGTCATTTTACAGGTGGCGGTGGCAACAACGTAAAACACGGTGATTTAGAAAAAGCGCTTTTGCTAGATCATGCCGGGATGGCCGGACAAATGGACGTACACATGTCCAATACCAATAGCGATAAAAACTTACAATGTGTTGATTGTCATATTACAGAAAATCATAATATTAGCGGACAATTATATTCTGTTTCTTCAT
>CAYWNI010000448.1:0-1396 GCA_964459525.1 uncultured Lentimicrobiaceae bacterium
CGGATGCAGAACTGGTATATTTTACTGATATTCTGTTTTTTATGATGTAAATATGACATCCGCGTTGCAAACGCGGACGAGACAGGAACGAACACACGATTCAGAATGTCCTTATGCCGGACGGGCACTTACTTTTTTGTTTAGGCAAAAAAGTAAGCAAAAAACCGCTCGTGTGGTAGTAAGTTCCCTCGTCCGCGTTTGTAACGCGGATGCGGAACTGGTATATTTTACTGATATTCTGTTTTTTATGATGTAGATATGGCATCCGCGTTGCAAACGCGGACGAGACAGGTGAGGGGAGGGACAAGGGACGAGGGACAAGGGACGAGGGACGAGGGACAAGGGACTGGGGACAAAGGGACAAAGGACAAGTGAAAACAACGAACAACCGTTCACCGCTAACCGTTCACTGTTCACCGCTAACCGTTCACCGCTAACCGCTCACCGTTCCTTGTCTTCACAAAAAAAACCCGGCCATTCGCTTATACGAACAACCAGGCTCTTTTAAAACAAAGGTAATACCTACACTTCTTCTTCCTTGTTCATTAGGTAGAGCTTGCGGCCGCCATAAGCTGCTCCCAGACCAAGCAGAATAAACAGGCCGCCACCGATGGGGGCGCCGTTTCCTGCATTTTGATTTCCTGTCTCACCATGACCTTCAGGAGGAGGTGGTGGTTGCGACCAAACATCTGTGGTGGTCAGTATCATCACGAGAGATAGTACGAGGGGTATGATAAACTTCTTCATGGTATATCTTTTTTTTGGTTTAATGCTATTTAATAATTACTTTGGTGGCACTTACAGCTTCATTATTCTGCAAACGAACAACATACACTCCTGCTTTCATGTTTAGGGTTCTGCTGTAGCCATTGGTTACGTTGATGGTTTCGGTACTTACTAAACGACCTTGTACATCAAAGATTTCCAGCTTGGTAACACCTCCATTACCCAATACTTTGAGCTCTTGTCCGTGAACATAAGCCTGAATGGTTTGGATGGCGGGTTGGTCGTTGATGCCGACGGGACCGAAGTGGAGTTCGAAACGGTCATTAGTTGATCCTGGGTTTTCTACTTGAAAATAATAAGTGGTATTTAGCTCAACTTCGACTTGCTCATCAGTTTCTTTATCTAGTAAAGTAGCTGAGAATTGAGACAAAAACAACTCCGAAGGATTGAATTTCAAAGAATAAGAACCTTGAGAAGCTGTCAGGAAACCCAGAGGAACAATCATGTTTTCCTGTGAAACAGGCAATGCTTGAATATCGAAGATATGTTCATTTGGTTCAGCCAAAAAAGAATATAGTGACAGGTCAGTATTGGCCTGTAGTTTAACACCATCATATCCAGGATCAAGTCCTTTGGTCATGTCTTCCATGAATACCAGTTCAGTATGGTT
>CAYWNI010000448.1:1406-2085 GCA_964459525.1 uncultured Lentimicrobiaceae bacterium
ATCTCAATCATCAAGTTGTTTCTTTCATTGGTAGATTTGTAGAACGTAGCCCCTCCGTGTTTTCTAAGGTTAGTATTTAACTGCAGGTTGGCTTCGTCAGTTTTGGCTACCACAAAAAATCCCTGTCCAACTTCAATGTAGTGAGCGGCAGAAGACTGATTAACCAAGACATAATCATCTGTAGCATTGCTGTAATAATAATACCCAACATAACTTTCATCCAAAACAGCGCTGTTTAGCGAAATAAAATTATTTGTAGCATCTGCATTGCTGTTACCAGCCAAAGTGGAGGGAAATGGATTTCCTACCAGGTTTAAACCCGTAAAACTACTACTGCCATTTTTATCCAGCGAAACGGAAATTGTTGAATTGTTTACTGCACCGACAAAAGATTTAGTTGGATTCGCGGCTTGAAAGGCACACATATAACCCACTCCGGGTTTAAAATTAGTATTTCCATTAATCACATCAAAAAACGGGGCTGTACCGCCACCACCAGAAACATTTTTTCTATTTATCCATGCTTGTGATGGCTCATCAAAGAGATAAAAATCATAGCCCGTGCCATCATCATAAGTTCCAGTAGGAGTCCAGTCACCCGAAATGCCCTGAGCACCCACCGGCGAAGAAACAAGATGCCAATCTTCAGCAGCCTCTGTGATATAGCGCTCTACTATTA
>CAYWNI010000449.1:0-2082 GCA_964459525.1 uncultured Lentimicrobiaceae bacterium
CCAAATCTCGGCAAATTTTCTCTCCCTCCGGATCGTCAATAAGGGCTACGAGTATGTATCGCCTCCACTCCGGTCCCCATACAAGTACGGAATCGGTATGGAAATTTTTCCAAGTGCCTGATTTTCTAAATATTTTTGCCCGAGGAGCTACCTGGTCCAGTGTGTTGACAAATTTGTGGTGTAGTTCGGGATCAACCATCATGTTGAGCATAATTTTCGACCGATCGTAGCTAACTAATTTCCCATACGCAAGCATATAATAGTAACGGCAAACCTGCGAAACGGTGGCCGCATGGCTCAAACCTTTCAGTGGTTCGGGGTGTCGTGCGCCTAACTTGGCATAACGCTTTCCTACCCAAAGCCCGCCACCATAATCTTCATCGTATAAATCGTATATAGGGTCTTTGAGTACGCTTTCAATTTTGTCGTACCCCAGACGATCGATCATGCGCGTAGCTGCCTGATTGCTCGATTTGCTTATCATCAAGCGCAGGTCTTGCTGAATAGAATCTGAATCGATTAACTCGTCCTTCTCAAGTGCGTCTTCGGCGGCAAGCAATACCGCAATTTTAGGAAGACTTGCTGCATACATCATTACATTGCCATTTACCCGGGCATATTTGGGGTTCTCTGGGTCGCTTAAATCAACAAGCCCAACGGCCATTCTTTTATTGGCGATTAATCGTTTCCATTTTTTATTTTTGTTGAGCACCTCAAGGAGTCTGTCTTGCATGGTCGCATCTATAAGGCTTCGGAGTGGTTTTACATCAGAAATCTTGAGGGGCAGTTGGCTGTAGTCTGGCGTAACAGAATCCTGTACTTCCTGCGAGCAGGCTGTAATTCCAAATAAAACAATTAGGGTGATGGAAATCAGTAGTTTATTCATTCCTTTTAAGGTGTTAAATTTGCTGCAAACATGGATAAAAAATGGATATCTGTTCATCAATGTGATGATTGAATTAACATTTTTTATGTTTAATTGATGCGTCAGTCTAACGTTTTGCTAAACAGTAACCTCGACAGGAAATGGTGACACGAAAATAGTGTGGTAAGATTACGGATTAACACCAACCATTAGCCGTCGTTTTTGAGACGGATAGGTTGTGTATTCGGGACAATGGAATCTGCTGATTTTTATCGGGATTATTGCCGCTTGAGAAGGCATAATAAACTCCCTTGCTTTAACCATAATACGCCCCCCAACTGCTTCGCGAATATTTCGCATGCATTAATTGCAGCAGTTCGTATGGCGATAACATAAGCACTAGCTTAATTTTGCCTAAGAAGTCTAAGCGATCGTTTAAATGCCGCTTAGAGTTTACCATACTTAGTCTTTCAGAAAACAATTAGCCTTTGGTAGATTTTTTTAATCTCTTTTCTGCTTTTTTTTCTTTTGGAGTTTTAGCAGCCTCTTTTTTAACGTTTTTCTTTGCGTCTTGACTTTTAGCCATAATAATATTTGTTATTGGTTATTCTATTTTCTTAAATTCTAGATCAAATGTAGTTGAATTTAGGAGGTTATTGCATCTGGATTGGATTTTTTCGGATAAATATTAGATGCTTCGTTAAGTACATAACCTGCAGGACGGCGGGTGTAGGGGTTTTGTTATGCGCTGTTGCCACTTTTTATATTGTTTTTTGATTTGTACTTTTCATGTCCAAATTTACCAATTCTTTGCTAACCGAAACCTACACAGCGGTAATGGTGTTTTTATTTTAAAGCGAATTTTTTGTTCCTGACCCTGTTCCATGCCTGTCAATCAAATTCCTGTCAACTAATTCAGGTATAATTCTCTTTACAGTCGTACTTGGCATTCCTGTTTTTTTTGCTGTTTCACAAGAATTGAAACTGGCATTATTATCTATTAAAGTTAGTAATGATTTTTCTTTTGGAGATAATTTTGTTTCAATGCTTTTAAAGTTAATCAGCTAGTTTTAAGCAGGTGTAGGTGGAGATTATTATGGAATGAAAAATATTGAAAAAGGGCTGGTGAAAAAATGTGTAATTTTGAAACTGTAATTCAAACTTAGGATGTATAAAAAAGTTGTTTTTGGTTTCTTGATGCTCCTCTTTTTTAATGG
>CAYWNI010000450.1:0-2081 GCA_964459525.1 uncultured Lentimicrobiaceae bacterium
AGCCAATTTTTTATTAGCATAAACTACAAATGATCAATATAACGCTGCCTGATAATTCGGTAAAACAGTATGAAGCTGGAGTAACATCATTGCAAATCGCAAGTGATATTAGCGAGGGACTGGCACGCAACGTACTGGCTGCCAAAGTTAATGATGAAGTTTGGGATGCTACCCGTCCTATTTCACACGATGCCAAGGTACAACTACTCACTTGGAATGATGAAGAAGGCAAAGGTGCCATGTGGCATTCGTCGGCGCATTTAATGGCAGAGGCAATTGAAATACTTTACCCCGGAGTAAAGTTTGGTATTGGGCCTGACATTGAAAATGGATTTTACTATGACATTGATTTCATGGGTCAAGACATTTCAGACAAAGACTTTGCAAAAATTGAGCAGAAAATGCTTGAACTAGCCAGAGGAAAGCAACAATTTAACCGCAAAGAAATCAGTAAAAAAGAGGCGGTAGATTTTTTCTCTGCCAAAGGCGATGAGTACAAACTAGAGCTTATAAATGAATTAGAGGATGGCACGATTTCGTTTTACCAAACGGGGCATTTTACAGATCTGTGTCGTGGCCCACACATTCCAGACACAGGTTTTATCAAAGCTATAAAGTTGCTTAAAATAGCTGGTGCATACTGGCGTGGTGATGAAAAACGTAAGCAACTCACCCGAATTTATGGCATTTCCTTTCCTAAGAAAAAAGAACTGGATGAATACTTGGTTTTGCTTGAAGAAGCAAAGAAACGCGACCATAGAATATTGGGCAAAGAGCTAGAACTGTTTACATTCTCACAACAAGTTGGACAAGGCCTACCACTCTGGCTTCCTAAAGGGGCTCAACTTCGAGAGCAACTTGAACAATACCTCAAAAGGGTTCAAAAAAATGCAGGTTACGAGTCGGTTATTACTCCGCACATTGGCAATGTAAATTTGTATAAAACATCTGGTCATTTTCAGAAATATGGTGAAGAAAGCTTTCGCCCAATTACAACACCCGTAGACGGCGAGGAGTTTTTTCTAAAGCCAATGAACTGCCCACATCATTGTGAGATATTTAACGCTAAACCTCATTCATACAAAGAATTACCCATTCGCTATGCTGAGTTTGGCACTGTATATCGCTACGAACAAAGCGGCGAACTGCATGGGTTAACCCGCGTACGGGGTTTTACTCAGGACGATGCACACATTTTCTGCACACCCGATCAAATAAAAAGCGAGTTCAATGGTGTAATCGACATCATCCAACAAATATTTACTGCGCTTGACTTTAAAGATGTTTTCATTCAAATTTCACTTAGAGACCTTAGCAATAAGGCAAAATATATAGGTAGCGATGAAAACTGGGAGAAAGCTGAACGTGCTATTATTGAAGTAGCTGAAGAACGTGGCTTAAATGCCAAGATCGAATATGGTGAGGCGGCCTTTTATGGTCCGAAAATGGACTTTATGGTTAAAGATGCTATTGGAAGAAAATGGCAGTTGGGCACCATTCAAGTTGACTACAATTTACCGGAGCGTTTCGATTTAACATATATCGGTGCCGACAACGAGAAGCACCGCCCTGTAATGATACATCGTGCTCCTTTTGGCTCGATGGAGCGTTTCGTAGCGGTACTTATCGAACATTGCGCAGGAAATTTCCCCCTTTGGCTTACCCCCGATCAGGTTATCGTGCTGCCAATCAGTGAGAAATATCAGGATTATGCAGAAAAAGTTTTACATTTGCTAAAAAATAACGAAATTCGCGGCCTTATTGATGGCAGAAGTGAGAAAACGGGAAGGAAAATCAGAGATGCAGAACTGAAAAAGATCCCATATATGCTTGTCGTCGGTGAAAAAGAAGAAAGTGATGGAACCGTTTCAGTGCGTAAGCATGGAACCGGAGATATGGGAACAATGACTATAACTGATTTTACACAACTCGTAAACGAAGAAGTAAAAACAATACTAGGTTAAATATTTAAGAACTAATTTAGGAGGATTTATTATCGCAAATCTAAGAGGTAGAGGCAAAGCCCCAATGAAAAAAGAAGACCCGAACAGGATTAACCAAAGAATCACTGCTCCGGTGGT
>CAYWNI010000451.1:0-2054 GCA_964459525.1 uncultured Lentimicrobiaceae bacterium
CTAGACAGTTTAATCGAAACAATGAACATCGGAACTGAAAAGCGAATAATCATTAAAATAGATGTTGAAGGCATGGAATTAGAGGTACTTGAAGGTGCGGCAACTTTTTTAAAAAAATATCCAAACATTTTGATAATAATGGAATCTATTCATTCAGGAAAAGAAAAGTTGTCAGCTCTTCTAAAAACAATTGACAACTTTGAAATACTTGAGGTAGACTCACTTAACATGGCGGCAATAAAAAAATAATCCCAACGATATGGAAATACTTAAAATTTTATTCTGGGTTTTACTCTTTATCGTTTTCTACGCTTACTTCGGCTATGGCATTCTACTCTATATTCTGGTTCTTTTTAAAAGAAGTATGACGAGAAAAAAAGAAGTTTCCAATCATGATAAAACATATGAGCCTGAAGTCACTCTTTTTGTAGCTGCATATAACGAAAAAGATTACGTGGATGCTAAGGTAGAAAACTCTTTTAGCCTGCTCTATCCTAAAGAGAAAGTAAAACAGCTTTGGATTACCGACGGCTCAAACGATGGAACACCAGATATCCTAAAAAAATATAAAGATCAAGGGGTCGAAGTTTTTCATGAAGACAAGCGCGGTGGAAAAATCGGAGCTATGAATAGAGGAATGTCGTTTGTGAAAACGCCTATTGTCATTTTTTCAGATGGCAATACCATGCTTGGGAAAGAATCTGTACAAAGAATTGTAGACCTATTTAAAGATCCAAAAGTAGGCTGTGTATCAGGTGAAAAACGAATATTTAGCAAAGATGCTGATGCCGCTGTTGGTTCCGAAGGTATTTATTGGAAATATGAATCGAAACTTAAAAAATGGGATGCTGAACTATATTCGGTAGTGGGCGCAGCTGGAGAGTTATTTGCCATCAGGACTGATCTTTTTCAAAAAGTTGAAAAAGACACCCTTCTTGATGATTTTATTATTTCGCTGCGTATTGCCATGAAAGGCTATACCATCCAATACGATCCGGAAGCTTATGCAATTGAAAGCGCATCGGCGAATGTTAAAGAGGAACTTAAACGAAAAATCAGGATAGCAGCAGGTGGAATTCAGAGCATCATAAGGTTGAGTCCTCTGCTTAATCCGTTCAAAACTGGTATTTTAAGCTTTCAGTTTATCTCTCACCGGGTTTTGCGTTGGACTATCGCACCGCTTTCTCTACCTCTTATTCTACTCTTTAATGTGTTCTTCGCTGCAGCTGATGGCTGGACTAACTTTGATAGTATTTATACTTGGTTGTTCTACCTTCAAATTGTTTTTTACGCCATGGCGGCAATGGGTTGGATTCTTGAGAACAAAAAAATTAAACTAAAGATTTTCTTCATCCCCTATTACTTTTTTGTAATGAATTACGCAGTTATCATGGGGATTAACAGGTATTTTAAAGGTCAACAGTCAGTAAACTGGGAGCGGGCAAAACGTGGATCATGAGAAAAATTATTCTGGTCTTGGTATATTTAATCATTGGGCATTACACAGTTATTGCTCAATGTGATTTTTCTATCCCGGCTGGAACGTTCTTAATTGATGGCGATCAAACCAATTATCCTCCAGGTAGCACGCTTTGCCTCGAAGCTGGTCAAAAAGATTATCTGTTGATCAAAAATCTCCATGGAACAATCAATGCACCAATAATTATCAGAAATTACCAAGGCGCAGTTAAAATAGAAACTACCCACTATTATGGAGTAAAAATTTCAAACTGTTCATTTATACAGTTTTCCGGATCAGGAGCTCCTACACTGCCTCATGGTATTCAAATACTCAGGGTTGACAACGGAACAGGCATCAGCGTAACTGATTTAAGTACCGACATCGAAATTGATCACATAGAAATTGCAAACACCTCTATTGCTGGTGTTTATGCCAAATCTGAACCGAATTGTTTGTTTAATTCGACCCGTGACAAGTTTACCATGTATAATTTTAGCTTGCACGACTGTTACCTTCACGATATTGCCGATGAGGGTTTGTACATTGGGAGTTCGAAGTATACTGGGCAAACAATTAACTGCAATGGGAAAGA
>CAYWNI010000452.1:0-2011 GCA_964459525.1 uncultured Lentimicrobiaceae bacterium
TATTTTCGCTACCAAAGTATTCTTCCCACTAAAAAAAGAAAATAGAATTCCTCAAATTGAAGGCGGAATGAACCGATTGAAAGAAGAGTTGAAGAAAATGGGCCCGGTCAACTTTCAAGAATACAAAGGTGCCGCATTATTTTCCTTGATATTATTGTTGTGGAGTACCGATAAATACCATGGCATCAGTCCGACAGCAGTTGCATTTATGGGCGCTATTTTTGCGTTAATGCCACGCATTGGCATCCTCAAGTGGAACGACGTTGACATCCCTTGGCATCTCATGTTGTTCTCTGCTGGCGCTTACACACTTGGCGCAGGATTTAAAGTTACAGACCTCCCCGCGATAAGTGTAAATGCTGCATTTAACTATATGGGACTTGGCGACACCACTCCTTTTTGGGTGCTTTATCTCCTACTCACATTCGCCATGATATTCAGCGCGTTAATCTTTCAGTCGAAAACCATGCGCACCATGATTTTTGTTCCTATAGCTCTGGGTGTAGCCACCCGTTTCGGACTAAACCCAGTGAGTTTAGCGCTTCCAGTAGCATTTTTGATAGAACATGTTTATGTACTGCCCTTCAATAGCAAGCCTGCGGCTTTGCTTTATGAAACAGATCAATACAGCATACCCGACACATTTAAATTTGGGTTTACAATGCTCGTAGTTGCTTGGTTTATGAGTATTTTAATGGGAGAAACTTGGTACAGATATCTAGGAATTACACCAAACGGTGTCTTTGGAATCTTCTAAAAAATTAAAGCGGTTTTTTATGACCTAATATGTTGTCTCGCCTTTGATTTATCACATATTTTTTGCGAATAGGCTGATGTTTTGTCGCGCCAGGATCATAAGAAGTTGCACCAGCTGGACGATGTGCGGGATATTTAAAACCAGTTGAGTTCTTTGAGCACGACGCTAAACCAATTGAAAACATAATCGTTACAACAAAAAGCATCGTCCGAATTAATCCTTTCATCCTTTTTTCTTTGAGAATTTAGTTCAAGCTGTAAAGATATTAATTTCTATGGCAATATACCTAGTCAACTCTTCAAAAAGCGAAAAATTAATTACATAAAATTGATTTACAATAATTTAAAAAAAGCAATAGTCTGTAATCAAAGTTCTTTGACTTGAATTCGTTTTAGCAGTATACTTTAAAGCTATTTTTTTTTAAATTTGAAGAGCCTTAAATCATATTAAAATGAAAAAAATATTACTCTTTTCTATTCTCATTTTTTTTGCAAGCACAGTGATTTCTCAAACCGAAAAGAAACCACCGAAGTTGAATTTACATTTTGGAGGTTATATCAACCTTAACGCCATTGTGGACTTTAACGGCCTTTCGCGTTACGATGACTTTACAACTTCAGAAATACCTATAAATCCAGGCCCATACGAAAATGTAATGCGTTTTCACATGACAGCACGACAGTCGAGGCTTAATTTCAATATCGATTTTGACTCAAAAGTCGGACTTATTTCCGGTATGGTTTCAGGCGACTTTTACAGCAGCAGCGCAGACGATGGTAGTTCATTTTTCAGGCTTCGCGAAGCCTATATTCAATACAAACATCTGCTATTGGGACAAACAAACACAACTTTTGGAAATCCAGATGTTACACCAAACACCATCGACTTTGAAGGCCCAAATAGTGCGCCAACCCTCAGAAATCCAATGATCAATTACACCAATGCATTTAACAGCAAATGGAGTTATGGATTAGCGCTAGAAATGCGAGGAACCGACTTGATACTGATTGATACCGTCAACCGCCCTTTCAGCACAATACCTACGTTGGTTGGAAACATCAATAGAACAGGCGATTGGGGAGTAGTTACGCTTTCAGTGATGACAGCTTTAAACCGTTATTTTGATCACAACAACAACGCCAATGAAAAAATAAGTGCTGGAGGTGCGTTATCGGTAATAATAAATACAACCAAAACTGACCACCTGAGCCTATTTGCCGTGGCAGGAAGTGGTATTGCAAATTTTATCAGCGA
>CAYWNI010000453.1:0-1998 GCA_964459525.1 uncultured Lentimicrobiaceae bacterium
AATAAGCCAACTCCTGCTCGAAGTCGGGTGAGCCTTTTTGTTGCTCGAAAACATCAGCCAGATTTAAAAGTTTCTCTTCTAAAACAGGAGGCACATACATGCCGCCATAGGCACCATACATTCCATTTACTGGAGCAAATTTTGATTTTTTTTCTTGAATATCATTGATGATTGTGTTCATTGTAGTAGTGTTAAAAGTTGTAATTAAAATTATTAAGTCGATAGTTTTGTGGACAGAAACATCACTCTTTGCCATCGAAACAGCACTCTTTTCAGCCAGTTAATTAGATATTTATTCATCGTGTTAAATTTTTGAGCAAAAAAAAACCGCAGGTGAAATACCTGCGGTCCGCTATTTTAGAAATAGATGGATACAAAGTTATCTCTTCCTCGTCGGATTAGATAAATGCCACCACCAATTATTTAAAGTTATTGCTCTCATTGGGGAGCAAAGTAAAATCAAAAATTTCACAAATACAACACTTTTAAAAAAATTATTTCAAACTTATAGGAAGATAGTTTAACGTGACAAAAGTTAAAAGTTCTCCTTAATCACTAACCAACACAGGTTCTTGTGCCGATTATAGTAAGTTTTTGAATATCGAAGCGAATTACTTGCCTATCGGTGCGGGCGTGAACAAAAAAGCGGTTCGTCGATTTAATTTCATTTTAAGAACTGAACGAACAAAGAAGATATCACCGAAACACACTAATTGTATGAATTGGAATGCTGTGCAGACCAAGATTTTGATAAAATAATGTGTCAGCGAGTAGTAGTAGGTTTTTTATTTTTTCCTCCCCTGAGGTGTTCTTAATCAATTGTTGTAACCCTGCTATATCGGTGGTTTGAGCGTTGCTTAGTGAAGTGGTTGCAACCAGCAGGCAAAACAAAATGTTAACGTATTTAAGCAGGTTAATCAATAGCTATAAAATATCATATATCAAATTTTTTACCAGTCAAAAATACTGATTGTTTTGACAAAGCAAAAATAAATCTACTCTTTTATTTACCATCCTTTCGCCACTTTTGCACTTTGGCACTTTAGCAATACCGACGACCAGCCCCCCCGGCAAGTGCAATGCCTTTGCAAGAAATGAAAATATGATCAGAAATTGAAAGAAAGGGGCATTCTCATTGTTTTGCAAACAGTTCAACCCAATCAAATTTACCAACCCGGAATTAAAGCTCTGCGCTGCTCGGGATACTCGGGAAACTGCCGCTTATACCACCGGTGATGGTCGTAAGCACGCGGAATTAAATTGGCCATTGTCCACCACGAAAAAGCCGCTGCCGGCCAGCACCAACTCATCAATGCCCAGCCCATCCATTCGATAATTTCGCCCAGTAAATTAGGTGAAGAAACATACTTAAAAAGTCTCTTTTGGGGAATGAAATACCCCTTTCTCCCTCCTTTGCGCAAGCCAATCAGGTGGTAATCTGACGATATATTCAAATACATACCCCCGACAAACAAAACCATGCCGACAACAAATCGCGGATCATATAGCCAGCTGATTGTGTATCCGTCACTCAAATACCCAAACCAATATCCATTAAAAAAACCATTGATTATATTGAAGAAAAAGGCGAGTAAAACAATAAGCACGGGTATGCGCTTGCCTGCCGACTTCATCACAAAAGGAAAAATAAATATCCGGTGGACATAGTGCAGCATAAAAACGCCGTAAATAATAAGCATCGGGAGGGTTTTGGCAACCGGCCCACTGAAGAAAAGCCAAGAGAAAACCACCACTACAGGAAGTTCCATAACGAACCAACCCCAACGCGAAGGCATGGTGATTCCCCATTTGCTGGTGGTATGACGACCATAAGGGACGGTAATTTTTAGTAACAACGGGAATATTACGAGAGCTAAAATCACCCATCCGACAAGCAGACTAAAAAACAGTTCACTCGTAATCATTTCAAAAAATTATTTTGTCGAAACCAATCAATGGTGTCGGTTATGGTGTTCTTAATTGGTCGGGGTTTAAAAC
>CAYWNI010000454.1:0-1995 GCA_964459525.1 uncultured Lentimicrobiaceae bacterium
TTTCTTCCATTGCTTCCTTATATTGGGTTGAGTATGAAACCTTTTCGCTACAAGCAACTTTATTTCAGGGTGAATATTTCAGGTAATTATAAGCGCCCCACGCTAAACGAGCTGTATTTCTTTCCAATGGGAAATCCTGATTTAAAACCTGAGCAAGCATCACAGATGGAGGGAACAATTGATTATAAGGTCGAAACAGTTTCTGGGCATGAGCTTTCGTTGGGTTTCTCAGGCTATTATTCTGATGTACACAATTGGGTTCAGTGGTTGCCGGGCGAATTTGAATATTGGATACCAGAGAATGTTTCTCAGGTTGTGTCAAAAGGCGTGGAGTTTTCATCGCAGTGGAAGTATTGCGTAAACGATTGGGCATTTCGTGCAATGGCCCAATTTGTTTATTCCAACGTGCAACAGCAGGATGCTGAAATCCAGAAGGTTCAAATGCCCTACATTCCCGATTACAGGGCTAACGGCTATATTGCTGTGGGTTGGTCGTCTTATTATTTGCGTTGGGCCGCAAATTATACCGGCGAAAGGTTCACAACCCTTGATCCTGCGAAAACATATTCAAATACACTTCCGTCATTCTGGTTGAATGATGTTACCCTCGGAAGCAGATTCAATGTTGGCAAAACAACCCTCGAAGCCAGACTAAAAATTTATAATGCGTTCGATGTCAGTTATCAGGCTGTGCTCTGGCGTGCCATGCCGGGCAGAAATGTCGAGGTTTCTTTCCTTGTAAAATGGTGATTCTATGAAAAAAATAATTCCTTTCTTCATTCTTCTTTTTGCTCTTTTCTCCTGCGACAGCAAAAAAACAGAGCCCCCAGTTGTTTCAAAACTAACCGAGAATGGCGTATTTGTCGTGAATCAGGGTAACTTTACCTATGCCAATGCTTCGCTTTCTTACTATAACCCTAGCGATAAAACAGTATTGCAATCTGTTTTTTACGAGGTAAACGGTGTTCCATTGGGCGATGTTGCACAAAGCGTTTATGTTCAGGATGATAAAGCGTATTTGATTATTAATAATTCAGGTTTTATTTACGTAATTGATCGCCAAAACGGTGAATTCAAATCAAAAATTACCGGGTTTCAGTCGCCGCGACAAATGCTTTTTTTGAATGATGAAAAGGCCTATGTGAGTGATTTGTACGCCACCTTTATAAGTATTGTATCTGTGGCTGAAAACGAAATTATTGGAAAAATTGAGTTGGGGCGAAGTTCTGAATCGATTGTTTTAAGTCATGAAAACGTATTTGTTGCCAACTGGTCGGCGTATAATCAGGTGCATGAAAACAACATGATCTTGGTCGTTGATCCACATTCCGACCAGGTTATTGACTCCGTTCAGGTTGGAATTGAACCCAATAGTATGGTAAGAGACAATGAAGAAAATATTTGGGTGCTTTGTTCAGGCGGATACCTTAACACCGAAGCCCCTTCTCTATGGCAAATCCATCCGGTGTCGTTTGATGTGCTGCAATCCTTTCAATTTGAAAACCTACAATCAAACCCAACTGCTTTATCTTATGATGCGCAAAGCAGCAGTTTGTTTTATCTTGATGATGGCGTTTTTAGGATCAACACTGCTGATGTCGCCTTGCCTTCAAGTCCCTTTATTTTTGAAGAAAGCTTGAATTTTGCTGCACTTTACATTTATCCTATAACAGGAGAAATATACGTTAGCGATGCAGGAAATTACCTGAGTAATGGCTCTGTATATCGATACAGTACTCAGGGAGAGGTTGTTGACAGTTTTGCTTCGGGCATTATGCCTGGCTTTTTTTGTGTTAATACGTGGAGCGGGAACTAGATTAATCAGATAAAAAACAGCATCACTCCAACAACACTAACCACCGCGCCAACAATTTCTTTGGCTGTTATTTTCTGTTTAAATATAAAGTGAGCGGGCGCAATAATGATAACCGGTACAATTGACATGAGCGTGGCTGCAACGCCTGCATTGGTATACTGAACGGCAATAAGCGAAAA
>CAYWNI010000455.1:0-1985 GCA_964459525.1 uncultured Lentimicrobiaceae bacterium
CGGAAAAACCGTGAAAATAGGCTCTGGCCAATTGTTGCTGTTTTTGGTATGTTGGCCGTATATTTGATACCCCATAGCGTGTTGGGATCTGAAATAGATTTCACAAAAGAACCCCACGCCATTGAACAACCTATAAGCGAGTAGTATATGTTTACATTTATCATTATAGCGGCTACCGTCATCGTTTCGTTTTTAGCTTTTAACAACCATCAGTTATTCGATCGCCTGAAGTTTAATGCCTACCTGATTAAGGAGCGAAATGAAGGCTGGCGCTTTTTCAGCTACGCCTTGGTTCATGCCGGATGGGCGCACTTGCTCATCAACATGTTTGTGCTGTACTCGTTTGGTGCTTTCGTTGAAGACGCGTTACAAATGTATTTTGGAGGACGTGGTCTGTTATATTACACCATGCTTTATGTTGGAGGTATTTTGTTTAGCACCTTGTGGGATTTTGGGAAATTTAAAAACGATCCTTATTACAACGCTGTTGGTGCTTCGGGGGCAGTTTCGGCGGTTGTTTTTGCTAGCATACTGCTTAATCCAGGAAGCTCAATATTTCTATTTCCAATTCCATTTCCGCTGCCATCGTGGGTTTTTGGAATTGTTTACCTCATCTATTCAGCCTATATGGGTAAAAAGGGAATTGACAATATTGGCCACTCTGCACACTTTTGGGGCGCTGTGTATGGCATCGTGCTAACCATTGTGCTTGTTCCTGGTGTTGTTTCAAATTTTTTTGCAACTATTTTTTAAATAACAGAATATGAAAAGTTTAAAGAGACCTGTCGTTTTTATTTCGACCTTTGTTTTTCTGGCCATGCTCTCTGCTTGCATGAATCCGATTGTGATTGAGGACAGCGGAAAAACCTACAACCTTTCCGAGGATGACCCTTTTCAGGTTAATTTGCCCGGAAATCCTACCACCGGCTATGCTTGGTATTTATTGCCTTACGATGAAACTGTGGTGGAGCAGTTGGGAGAGCCTGCTTACAAGGTAAATGATGATAAAATCGGATCTGGAGGATTGTACTCCTATCATTTTAAGACTACAGGTAGTGGTGCTACCAATTTGTATTTTCAGTACAAACGCAAATGGGATACTGTTTCAGCACCTTCACGTAGTTTTGAGGTGCGGATCGTGTCGGGAACGATGGGTCAGATTTTGGATGAGTAAAATAAAAAAACCCGTAAGTTGTTAATGAAACTTACGGGTTTTTTACTGTATTCTTGCTTCGCTATTTTTTTGGAAGCGTGTTTTCTTTTCCTTTGTTGCCAAGTTTTAGGGCATAAACGGCTAGTACCACCATTACCAGAACAATAACAAGCCAAAGCTCGTCAAGCGTGGCAGAGGCGAACGCCGAGATAATAAAAATAGATGAAATCGAAACAATAATCAGGTTTGTAACCTTCATCTTACCTGATTCCATGTCTTTCTTAATCAGTGCTATGCCCGACCAAAAGTAAGGGAACAGTAGGAGCATAACCGAAATGGTGACTGTAATACCAAAGGCTGCGGCGATATTGCTACCCATCATCATCAAAATGACTTCAATAATGGTCATTATTATACCGTTGATAACCAATCCCTTGCTGTTAATTCCGTATTTGTTGGTGTAACTGTAGGCTTTAGGTAGAAACCCGCTGTCGGCACTGGTTTTGGCAGCACTTGCCGACGATAAATTCCAAACCAGAAAGCTAGCCAGACAGGCTATGGCCATAATTGCGGAAACCACTTCTCCAACTATTTTCGAGTCGAAAATGTGTTGCATCGCCATAGCGAAAGAGGCGGGAGCGTCTGTTATTTCTTTGGCAGTAAACATGCCTTCAATAACCGTTGTAGATGCAATATAGATAATTGCCACTATGATAAAGCCGACGATGGTAGCCACAGGTACAATTTTTTTAGGGTTGCTAATCTGCTCGTTGTTTGTGGCCACACTTTCAACGCCTGCAAACGAGAATATTAAAATAGCAAACCCTGACAT
>CAYWNI010000456.1:0-1979 GCA_964459525.1 uncultured Lentimicrobiaceae bacterium
CATAGCGCTACCAATAAGTGTGGAAGAGAGTCCTAGCGAACGCTGTCCGTGGCGAAATATGTTATTATTTATTTCTTCACTGAGGGCATCTAATATCGCAAAGTTTGTATTTAAGTTTTTTGCAATTCGATGTCCTTGCACCGCAATGTATCCATTACTAAATGCTTGATTTAGATGGTTCAAAAAATCAGGATACATGATATTGTCGGCATCTAAAATGCACACCTGATCATAACTTTTTTCCAGCTTACCAAAAGCATAGTTTAGGGCACGCGTTTTTGTGCTTATTTCAAATTTGTTTGCCAAAATAATTGCCCGCGAATGTGATTGCTTTTCAATGGTTTCATTTTTAAACGCATCGGCAATTACAATAACGTCGTAAAGGTGGGCTGGGTAGTCTTGTTTTAATGCTTCTTGTGTTACCTCAAGAATTACCTCATCTTCCTGATAAGCAGGAATCATTATAGCGAAGCTGCGTAGTTTATCATCGGCTTTGGGTGCAGGTTTGTATTTAAACCTACTTGCTAAAGCAAATATGAATAGCATAAGTATGGTGAGAGAAATATAGCTCAGCAGTATTATTTGCAATATGTTTATTAACCAATACATGTGTTACAACATGGGATTTTCATGAATTTCTGAAGAAAAACCATGGGTTAGATTCCAACCGATAGCTTTGTAATAAGCCAAAAACAGTTTTATTTTACCTTTTAGTAAAAATTTGAATGCATTTTTTGGAATAGCTATAAAAATTTGATAACCAATAGCTTTAATGAAGGCTATCCCTTTAAAATGACGTCTCAGGTATACAATTCTGTTTCTGTTTTGATAGTATATTTTGAGTGGACTAATCCGGCCTGTTGATACAGATTCTTTATGTAATACGTGCGAATTGTGCACATAATACATCTTATAACCTGCTTTGGCAATACGTTTGCACCAATCGGCTTCTTCATAATACAAAAAGAAAATATATGACATGAGGCCAACTTCTTTTACTACACGCATTGGAACCATCATGGCTGCACCATGGGTAAACGGTGTTTCTCTGTCTTTGTCGTATTGGCCTTTGTCCTTTTCCCAATAACCGATGGCGGTATTACGCATTGTTATGGGATGAAACGGAGTATAACCAGCGAATTGAAATGTGTCAGATTGATAGTAAAATTTTATTTTCGGGCTTACAGCTCCAATTTTAGGATGTTTCTCCAACTTATCAACAAGTGGTTCGATGAAATAAGGAGGAACCTCGATATCATTGTTAAGCAAGAAAACATAATCTCCTTTGGCACGCATAAGTCCAAAATTGTTTCCTGCAGCAAATCCGTAATTTATTGGATTTTTGATAAATACAATGTTGGGATACCGCTCTTTAATGATATCCGGATTATCCTCGGTAGAGTTGTTGTCAACAACTATAACTTCCAAGTTAGGGTAAGTAGCTTTGTTTAAGGATTCCAATAGCGCACAAGTAACCTCCGATTGATTGTAGTTTACTGTAATTATAGATACAAGTGGAAACTGGTTGCGCATGCCTTAACTAGGTTTTGGTAGTTGTATCGTTTGAACTATCGGAAGCGTGGCCGTGGGTGGTATGCAAAAACTTCTTGCTTGCGCCTTTTATTTTTAATAGACTAATTATCATTAGTATAAACCCCTGAGGAATGCGCAGCATGGCCTTGTATGTCCGCATATTATAAAACTTGCTAGGTACAGCAAATAAAAGTGATAGCGCAGTTAGAACAAAGAGCAAAAGCCATGCTTCAAACCCTGGCACAAAATAGATGGCAGTACCAACAGGGAAAGTTAATTGAAAAACAAGTGAAAGAAATGTGATAATAAATAATATACCAGTTAAAAGAATCCGAGGAGGCTGGATCATTTGTATAACTTTGTCAAAATAATCAATGTTACCACGATATAGTAGTTCACGTAATCCGTCAAAAAAGTGACTTTTGAAATAGTCGAGCTGGGCAGCA
>CAYWNI010000457.1:0-1950 GCA_964459525.1 uncultured Lentimicrobiaceae bacterium
TCATCAGGATTTAGTTTTTTTTGTTGTCGCCCCGAAAAATCATTTCCTCTTACGGTATACCTGAAATCTTCGGGTGAATTCTGAACAAGAAGTCTTGCATCGTTTATTACGTTATTAAACAGTCGCCCCCTGCTGCCTTCTGACAACATACTAAACGAATTGTCAATGTAAATGTGCTGTGTTTTCACTTGATTAACAGGCTCTTTTTTTCCGAATTCAGGTTTTGAGAGTGCAATCACCAAAAATACTATGGTAAAAATTCTTAAGAGTAGAACGATGAGATGAAGCAGGTTTCTTGTCTTTTTTGTCTCTATCGTTATCTGTTTTAAAAGAGCTACATTGCTGAACAATATCTTTTTATGTCTCCTGAAATTAAAAAAATGTATGGCAATAGGAATTAAAATTGCAAATAGGCCATAAAGAAAAGCAGGATTTTGAAAACTCATATTGTTTTACATTGTTGGATGCAAAAATACTGATTCGAGGCGATGGATTTTAGGCCTATGTAGAAAATTACCTAACTATTGTTTTGTTATAAATGGGATTCCTATGTTTAAAATCAGAAATTCAGGAGGTTAAGTCTGTTTTGTTTTTTTAAACAGGAGATCAAGTTCGGTGAGTTTTAGTGTTATTTCTTCTAAACTTAGCACAAAATCGGGATTGGTGGTTTGTATTGCGGCCTGCGGCATAACATAGGCTTCCGCTTCTTTTGGATTCTGGACGATGGTAATTCCGCCAAGGTTTTTTATTGCCAATAGTCCTTTTGCGCCATCGTTGTTGGCGCCAGTTAGCACAACCCCGATAAGTTTTGTGCCAAAAGCAAATGCTGCCGATTCAAACAAAACATCAACTGATGGGCGGGCATAGTTTCGTTTTTCTTCGGTGGAGAGGGTCAGGGTAAAATTTTCTTCAACGAGCAGGTGGTAGTTGGGCGGCGCAATGTACACAACGCCAGGAACTATGGCTTCTTTTTCATCAGCTTCTTTTACCTGTAAAAGGGAAAGACTGTCGAAGTACTTGGCCATGAAACTGTCGGAGTTAGGGCTGATATGCTGTGCAATCAAGATAGGCATTGAAAAATCTTTTGGCAAAGAAGTTATTATTTTCTTAAGTGCGTAAAAGCCGCCAGTGGATGAACCAATGACAACACCATGCATTGCTTTTATTGACTTCTTCGTGATAAACATTACACAATCCTCTTTTTGTAAAGTTTTTCCTGTAAGTTTAATGTTTCATAACTTTCGGCTTGCGATGAAAACTGAATTGTTTCTTTTGATCCCAAACACAGGAATCCGCCATTTATTAAGCTGTCGTTAAATAGATTTAGGACTTTGTTTTGCAAATCGCGATTAAAATAGATCAGCACATTACGGCAAATTATAATGTTTACTTCTGCAAAAACGCTGTCGGTTACGAGGTTATGTTCGGCGAAGACAATGTTTTTTTTAAGCGATTGGTCGAAGATAACACTGTTGTAGTCGGCCATGTAATAGTCAGAAAAAGAGTGTTTTCCGCCAGACTGCTGGTAGTTTGCAGTAAAATCCTTGATACGATTGATCGGGTAAATACCTTTTTTGGCTATTTCGAGCACATTGGTATTAAAATCGGTAGCGTAAATTTGAACACGGTTGTAAAGCCCTTCTTCTTTAAGCAGTATAGCGAATGAATATACTTCCTCACCAGTAGAACACCCAGCATGCCAGACTTTTATAAAAGGATAGGTTTTTAAAATAGGGATTATTTCCTTGCGGATAGCCAAGTAAAATGAGGGGTCGCGAAACATTTCGGTTACATTTATCGAAAGGTCGCGCAGTAGTATATCAAAGAATCCCGGTTCGTGTAATATTTGGTGTTGCATTTCGGAGATGCTCTTAAGCCCAGAGGAGGAGAGACGGCTCAGCAACCGACGTTTTACATGTGCCTTGCTATAGTTTCTAAAATCATAACCAT
>CAYWNI010000458.1:0-1881 GCA_964459525.1 uncultured Lentimicrobiaceae bacterium
TCCTGTGGAAATGATTGTTCGTGGCTACCTAACGGGCAGTTCATGGCGTACTTATAAAAAGGGAGTGCGCGAAATTTGTGGTGTGAGTGTTCCAGATGGATTAAAGGAGCATCAGCGATTTCCTCATCCTATTTTAACGCCAACCACCAAGGCAACGGAAGGGCACGATGAGGATATTTCGCGTGAGGAGATAATAAGTCAAGGGCTGGTATCGGAAGTTGATTATTTACAGCTCGAAAAAATATCGCTCGCGCTTTTTGAGCGTGGAACACAGATGGCTGCCGAAAAGGGACTCATTCTTGTCGACACGAAATATGAATTTGGAAAATACAAGGGTAAAATTTACCTGATTGATGAGATACATACGCCTGATTCATCGAGGTATTTCTATGCCGATGAATATGAGGGGCGATTTGCGAAAGGGGAATCTCAAAAACAACTTTCAAAAGAATTTGTTCGCGAATGGCTTATGGAAAACGGATTTCAAGGATTGGAAGGTCAGCAGATGCCTTTAATGACAGACGCCTTTGTTGACAGTGTTTCTGAACGTTACATCGAATTGTATGAAAAGGTTACAGGCGAAAGTTTTGAAAGAACGAACAGTAAAGATGTGTTGACCCGGATTGAAAAAAACGTGAATGAATATCTGGCTAAGTCGGGTTTTTAAAGCTAAAATGGCCTTAGCGCCTAGCATTGATGATCTGCACCAGATCAAGTACTTTTGAGCCTTTTGTGTGGCGATTTTCTTCATGCAAACATTGGGTTAATTCGCTGAATAGAATGCGAGCCATCGTTTTTCGTGCGCAGGGCAAGTAGTGCTCGCTAACGCTTTTTATTCCTTGAAAGTTTAAATAGTCTGCTATTTCTTTCTTGGTAAAAACAGCTCCTGAATTCGATGGGTTGATGTAGAAAAGGATGTTGTTTTGTTTAATGTCCTTGTCGTTGAGCTGTGCTTTTTGAGATTCATCATCTAGATAGGCCAAAACAAACTGGTTGGGAAGGTTGATGCCGCGGAGCGATATTTTAAGTTTCTGAGCGATACTGAGGTAAATAAAGCCAATGGCTAAAGCGCTGGCTTTTTTTGTGTTGTGAATAATATCAGGAAAAAACC
This sequence comes from uncultured Lentimicrobiaceae bacterium, assembly GCA_964459525.1. Classification (GTDB taxonomy): domain Bacteria; phylum Bacteroidota; class Bacteroidia; order Bacteroidales; family F082; genus UBA6244. Next base: position 1,112 of record CAYWNI010000458.1, read on the forward strand.
CCAACAACTGATTTTGGTTTGGCAAATAACTGCTGATTGCGTGAACCTTGTAAACAATATGGTTAAGAATATTGATCTTCTCGAGTGGGGTTAAATCTTCGTTTAATTCCAGCCAGCAATCTCGCTGAATTCGGTCAATCCACTTTTGAGCTGCTTCTTGCTCGTAGTTTTCATTTATGTATTTAGCTGCCATGTGGAGCATGCAGGTCGTTGGCTTTTCTTCAGTTTCAAGCCAATCAATCACCAATGCGACTAGTTTATTGAAGCGGATTTCCTCTATCGTGCTTTCTAGACGCCATGCATGTAAAGTGCCAAAAGTGTTTACCCATGAGTCCTGAAGCAGGGGGATGGCCTGCGTTCCATAGGAAATAATTTTGGTTTTAATTTCGTTGAAAATCTCCTCGTTTGGTTCGTCTATTAGGCTTACCAACGCATTTAACTGATTAAGGTTATCTGTTTCTAACATCGATTTTGGTGCAGTAGGAGTTCGTGGTAAAAATAGTGACGGAGCTTCATTGTTTTCACTCAGAACCAACTGAGTTAGTCACAGTACATTGTTAACAAACCCGATAAGCCAAAGCAAAAAATCCCGAAACAAATTGCTCCGGGATTTTTCATAACTTGTTGTTTGTAAGTTATAGCCTTGCAGCTACTTCATTCCAGTCGATTACATTAAAAAATGCACTGATGTAATCAGGTCTTTTGTTTTGATAATGCAAGTAGTAAGCAAGTTCCCAAACATCTAAACCTAAAAAGGGCGTACCTATCAC
>CAYWNI010000459.1:0-1878 GCA_964459525.1 uncultured Lentimicrobiaceae bacterium
AACGCGAATTCCCCTGTCAGCAGCTTTGTTACAAACCTCATCAAAAGCCACGTGCACCGGCGTAATGCTGATATTGGTCAGGTTCATGCTTATTTGTGCAACACCATATTCTTCGATAAACCACCCGATGGCTTTAACAGCTTTTAGCGTACCAGGAATCATTACTGGGTTACCTTTTTCATCTTTCACAATTTTTCCGGTGATGGGATCACCATCACGTTTGGTTCTGCCCCGTTCGCGGACGTCGAAAGCGATAGAATTAGCACGACGTGTGGAGGTCGTATTAAGGTTAACATTAAAAGCCACCAGAAAATCGCGCGCACTCACAGCCGTAGCGCCAGTTCCGGCAACACGGTTGTTAAATTCAGCAGGGCCAAAATCGGGTTTCCAGTCAGGATTTTTAAGCTTTTCAGGCAAGCCTTCATATTCGCCAGAGCGGCAATTGGCTAGATTACGGCGAACAGGTGTGAAGGCTGCATTTTCATAACAATAAACCGGGATATGTAGCTCTTCACCAATACGTTGAGCCAACTTACGTGCATAATCAACTGTTTCTTCCATGGTAATGTTCGCCACAGGAATCAACGGACAAACATCGGTAGCACCAAAGCGTGGATGCTCACCTTTGTGGTGTTTCATGTCGATCAACTCAGCGGCTTTTTTTATGGCGCGCACTGCTGCTTCAATCACCTCTTCAGGAGTACCCACAAACGTAACTACCGTGCGGTTGGTAGCGGCGCCAGGATCTACATCCAACAAAGTTACGCCCTCCGAGCCTTCAATTTCATTGGTAATTTGTTTAATGATGGCTATATTTTGGCCTTCACTGAAATTTGGAACACACTCTATCAGTTGTTTCATATCCTCATGTTTTTTATGAACTGCAAAATTAGAAAAATGCGCTGTACCATCTTCATTATTCATTCGCTAAGTCTTAGATTTTTTCTCCTGTTAAGCATATCGACCTTCGATTGAAATTTTCTATCTTTACATCTTTAAAGAAATCCATGCCAATAACCAGACAAACCACATTATGACAGATAAAACCAGCTCCGACAGCTTATTTCACCTGATGACGACCAAATCGAATCTAAAACAGCAGGTTTATGCCAACACCATAGATGCCATGGGCTTGATAAAAAGCCGAATGCTTGAGATGGAAAGGAAATACGAAAAGTTTATCAAAAAAAACAAGGATCTACATTACCCTACACCACTGGAATGGAACGGGTTGGGCGATTTTGAAATAGAGTTGAAATTTGGTGGCGACGTGCTGCTGTTTTTAATGCACACCAACGTTTTTGAATTTTCACGAAACCATGAAGTGATGCGTACCGACTACATCCGCGACGACCGCGACCGTAGTTATTGTGGCGTTATAAACATCTACAATTTTCTGTCTGACTCGTTTAAATACAACAGAGTTAACGACATAGGCTACCTGATAGGACGTGTTTTCATCAACAAGGAAAACCATTATTTTGTAGAAGGCAAGCGCGAACTAGGTTTTTTGTACAACAACTTCGGGAAGCACCTTTTCGACAAGCAAGCCGTAGATAGTTTACTTGAAACAGCCATTACCTACACCATAAACTTTGATTTACTGACGCCAGACTACGATTTAGTAAAAGAAGTGAGCGTTTATGAGATGAAAAATACGATGGATACCATTTCGCTGAAAACAGCCAAGCGGCTGGGTTTTAAGTTTCAAGCAGACACAAACAACGGCATGGAAACAGCAAATTAACAGAACTCTGAATTTTTTTTTCAAAAAAGTTGTACAAAACAAAAAAGTAACTATTTTTGCACCTCCTAACCAAAACGGTCCGTTCGTCTAGTCAGGTCAGGACGCCAGGTTTTCATCCTGGTAACACGGGT
>CAYWNI010000460.1:0-1862 GCA_964459525.1 uncultured Lentimicrobiaceae bacterium
AAGTTTGGTGGCCTGCCAAATTTGATAAACCTGCCTTCCGACGACAATTTGATATTTGATTATTTAAAGGTAATTAATGCTACTGTATTGTTAAAAGACATTATCAAGCGCCACCAAATTAGGAATGTTGCCATTCTAGAAAGTTTGATTAAGTTTATTGCAGACAATACTGGCAGTTTATTTTCATCGACCAGTATCAGCAAACTTTTAAAATCGCAGGGAGAAAAATTGTCATCCTCGGTTATTTCAAATTATATAGGTTATATTCTTGATTCATATTACCTTATAAAAGTTCAGCGTTCCGATTTACAAGGAAAAAAAATATTTGAAACAAATGAAAAGTATTATTTTGAAGACCTAGGACTCCGCAATGCTTGGGTAGGCTATCGTCCGATACATGTCAATAAGCTCATTGAAAATGTTGTTTTTAAGCATTTGTTGCAGCAGGGCTTCGCAATTACAGTTGGAAGCATTGGCGATAAAGAAATTGATTTTGTGGCAGATATGTCAGGCGATAAGGTTTATGTGCAATGCGCTTATTTATTGAAGAATGAATCTACAAGAGAAAGAGAATTTGGGAATTTGCTTAAAATAAACGACAACTACCGCAAAATTGTAGTAAGCATGGACGAGCCTGCCGGAGGTAATGTTTCGGGTATTGAGCACCTTCATTTAAGGACTTTTTTAACTTCGGTTTTTAAGTAAATCAAGCCACATCAGGTTAGGATCTTTGGCTAAAACCCAATCTTAAAGTGTTATCATTTCTTCTACGCGTTATTGTCTTCAAATTTGAATTTATTATCAAAAAATCATTCTAACTCGTTTTTTAAAGTGTGTTTAAAGTGTGTTTCCCCATTTATCATTATTCAGACCAAGTATAAATTTTCTGCATGGTAGGCTTGTTTTAATATCATTTACTACTTTTCGGCTCTCTTAATCATCAAACGCACAATATATGAGAATTGCCAGGAAAAAAGTCAGTATACAGCCTGCCGAAACACCTGAAGTCGACCTCTCTCTAATTAATCCTCTTATCGAAAAATACCGAGGTAAAAAAGGTAATCTGATTCCTGTATTACAGGGTGTTCAGGGTATTTTTGGGTATGTCCCTAAACCGGCTTTCGAGAAATTAAATGAGGACATGGGGCTTCGGTTAAACGATATGTACGGTGTAGCCACATTTTATGCTCAATTCAGGTTAAGTCCTGTAGGTAAGCACATTATAAAGGTATGTCATGGCACGGCCTGTCATGTGCAAAGTGCTTCAAAAATTACCGATGCACTAGAAAAAGAACTCGGTGTGAAAGATGGTAAAACTACTGAGGATAATCTTTTTACACTCGAATCGGTAGCTTGCTTGGGCTGTTGCTCTCTGGCTCCGGTTATGATGATTGGCGATGAAACCTTTGGCAGTCTGAATGCAAAAAAAGCTGCCCGTGTTATCAAGGATATCCGTCGTAAGGAAACCCTTTGATTGTGGCGTGCCTTGAATTATTGAGAATGAAAAAATGATAAACAGTTACAGATGAAAAAACAGATAATAGTGGGTTTGGGAAGCTGCGGCATTGCTGCCGGAGCTGGCAAAGTATACGCCAAAGCCCAGTCGCTTGTGGCCGCTGGTACGCTTGAGGCCGACCTGAAACAAACCAGCTGCATCGGGATGTGTTTCCGCGAACCTTTGGTTGAAATTGTTGACGACACAGGGCGGTATCTTTATGGTGATATCGATGAGAAAAAATTCGATGAGCTGATTGAAAAGCACATCAACAATGGCCAGGTAGTTGCCGACTATGTGGTTGATTCAGATGTGATGAAGGGTCAGGAGGAGAAGAATTTTGCCGGACAGGTGAAAATTGCCCTAC
>CAYWNI010000461.1:0-1855 GCA_964459525.1 uncultured Lentimicrobiaceae bacterium
TTCTCATACAAAGCCAGTTCAATTCCATCGTTGGTCGGTTTTGAACTTTTAAGCGGTTGTGCAGTAAAAGTAGGTTGCTCGCCAGCATCAATAGGATATGAGAACACGCCATCATGTTTGGTTTGATTCCAAAACTGAGTGAATCCGCTTATTGCCCACGACTGTTCGTTGGATTCTTTTTCCCAAATTTTCTCCATATAGGTCGAGAAATCCTGATTTGAACCCATCCAGGTAAGCAGACTATCCTCAAATTGACGTGTGTTGAAAATGGGACGAATTGCTGGTTGAATAATGCTCCGATGACCTTTTATGGGCTCAGCATCTCCCCACGATTCGAGGTAGTTGTTGTTGGTGCAAACAACTGAACAAAGCTTGGCGGTTTCATTCATGGTGTCGGCGAAAGAAACTTTAAAAGCTACTTTTTCCATACCTGAAATAAAATCATCCGCTTTGTAATAATCGTAAGCAGGATTAACATTGTAAATCATTAATCCGCCAATTTTTCCTGAATTCATTTCTTTCACAAGGGCGTCTACAGCTTCGTTGTTGCCTTGCTTCAATTTTATAGGGGTATTTAGGTCAATGGTATGACCATAATTTGAGAGCTCTTGGTTTATTGCATTAACAATGAGCTGAATACCAACATCATTTGTTCCCGAAACAACCAGCGATTTGCCTTTGTTGTTCAATAAATCGGTAGCAGTTTGAGTTAAATCAATTGGCGATTCAGCCGTTTGGAATACACTTGCACCTGTTTTTTTGGCAATCAGGTTGTACAAATTTAGTAATACAAGGCCTTCTTCAGAAGGTCTAATTCCATATCTATAATCGGCATTAGAGCCTGTGAGCGAGAGCGTACTTTCAAACTGATAGCTTCGCGACATATTGCGTTTTCCACCATTGAGTTTGCGGTTGGCCGCATACTGTTTGGTAAAGGTTGTAGGCATAAGCCAAGTGCCCAGATAATCAGCGTTAAAACCAACGATTATATTGGCTTTTGAGAAAATATAGTTGGGTATAACTGACTGTCCAAAATTGAGTTCATTTGCCTTCCTCATGGCCGACATGCTTACCGGGTCGAATTGTATCCATTCGGTGTTGGTGTGGCTTGCAAGAAAATTTTTGATAAGTGCTTTTGTAGAAGGGCTTATAATAGTAGAAGTGAGGATAACAGATTTTCCCCCTGTTTCATTTAGCTTTTTAAGTTCACCTATAACCACTTCATCAACTTCCTGCCAGGTACTTTCATTACCGTTCAGATAAGGATTTTTTAGTCGGGCATCGTCGTACAGGTTAAGTACCGAGGCTTGAACCCGCGGGCTGGTGCCTCCTTTGGTGATGGGCGACATTTCATTTCCCTCAATTTTTATGGGGCGGTTCTCTCTGGTTTTTACCAGTATGCTACAATACTCATCCCCATCAAAAAAGGAAGAAGCAAAATAGTTGGGAATTCCCGGAATTAGTTCTTCAGGTTGGTTGAGTAAAGGAATAGCTTTTCGGACCGGCATTTGACAACTGCTCACCAGAGCAACTGCACTCACCGAGAAACCCAACATTTTTAAGAAGTCGCGACGACTGGATTTACCTTTTATTTCTGTTTCATCCAAACCTTCGATGCTGAATTCAGGAAGTGTTTCCCTTTTTTCCAGAACGGAGGCCTGTGTTTCTTTGTAGCTCTCGAGACTTTGCCAATAAATTTTTTCCATGTTTTGGTTATCTGGAGTAAATAATTTCTAATAGTTTAATAATGACACTTTTGACATTCGTCGCCACCAATGTCCATAACTGTGACGGCTGACCTTTCACCTTCTTTTAATTTTTGGTGAAGTTGTGTGTATTGCTCGTAAAATTTGTT
>CAYWNI010000462.1:0-1848 GCA_964459525.1 uncultured Lentimicrobiaceae bacterium
TTCGAGTGGCCAAAAGTATAAAAATAACTTTTCCAATTTACACTTTGAACCAGTTTTTGAAAAACCTGTTACAAATACCTCGTATTTTTATAACTAGTTCTCGATTTATCACCTTTAATTTTAAAACAATATCCCAAACTAATTTCGTGGCTTCCCGGCACTCCTAAACTCATCGTATTAATGTCGTAAGAATACCCAATGGCAAAATCCTTGAAGCGCATTCCTACCAAAACGCCTATAGATTCCTGAACGCGGTAGTTAAGCCCTCCCCAAAACTTTGCATTGTAATTAACGAGTGCTGAAAGATTATATTGTGTTGAAATTAAATTGCTTTGAATCAAAAATGAGGGTTGAATCTCGAATCGCTGATCGCCGGGAAGGTAAAAATTGTAACCACCGATGACGTAATAGGTGCGGTCGGTTGAAATTTCTCCATTGCCTTCAGGATCAAGTTTTACGAAAGTGGATTTCAAAAAGTTGGTAACAGAAACACCTGCGAAGTAATTGTCGGCAGACTTAAAATAAAGACCAAAGTTGGCATCCAAACGCATATCGCCCTGTGCACTTTTTAGAATTACGGGGTCGTTTTGGTCGACAGCACGGTAAAGGCTACCATCAATGCTGCGGTTATCGAGGTTAATCCCTAAGCCTATCCCAAGTGTTCCAAAAGCAAGCTCGGCATGGTACGAATAAGCCAGCAACAAGCTAATGTCGCTCCAATTGTAGGTGGCTTTATCCTGGATAATAGCACCACCAAAACCGCCGTGTAAAAAACGTATCGGTGAGTCTGCAGTAACTAAAAAATCCTCAGGTGCAGCATTTTTTCCGTTCTCACTATCGCGAAAACCTGACCACTGCTGACGGAAGATACCGTTGATGCAAATGCCTTCGCGCATGCCTGCAAAAGCAGGATTGAAAAACATCTGTGCATCGCGGTAGTGCGTAAAACCGGGAGCTTGTTGGGCCTGCATTGCTACAGCCACAAACAAAAACAGCAGTGTAAGTATGTGTGTAATATGTTGCTTCAAATTGCTAATAAATGAAGTGCTAAAGTATAAAATTTCGATGTAATAACTACCAAACTCCTTTAATTGTTGCCCTATTGACACGGTTTTTTTTGAATCCGTTGCAGGTTGATTAAACAATTTATTCACAAACGCATGTTAAAGGCACTGATTTCGTGGTAACGAGGGCCTGAAGATGTAAGCTCACTATGATAGAGTAACATTTGAACAACAAATACTTGCAACCTAAAAATTCCATGAAAACGGCTGATCATTTCATTGAAAAATTTCTTGTCGTCAATTTTTTTTATCCTCCCTAGGGTAATATGCGGTACAAAATTCTGTCGGTCGCGGCTAAACCCATTTTTATCCAACCGATCGATTACCATTTCGCCCAACACAGCGAACCGGGTTGGGTTGTTTGCGCCCAACCAAATAACTTTAGGTTGGTAGCTGCTTCCAAAAATACCCAGCTTATCGAAGCAAGTGTCGAAAGTTTCATATTCGGCAGCAACTTCGGCTAAAACGCTGTTTATTTTAGAAATACTTCCTTCATCGGTTTTGCCCAGGAACTTAAGGGTAAGATGCATCAAACCAGCATCCACCCAGGCAATGTTAGAATCACCAAGATAAATCCTTAGTCGATGATAGTCAGCCAAGAAAGCCTGATCAGGCTTAATTTTTACAGCGATGAATAATCTTTTCATAAAATATTTGCAGCAAAAGTACCAAGATATTTACAAAAACTGCTACATTTGCACCCTCAAAACGGAATGCTCCGTTAAAACGTTGGGGGATTAGCTCAGTTGGCTAGAGCGTTTGACTGGCAGTCAAGAGGTCATCG
>CAYWNI010000463.1:0-1846 GCA_964459525.1 uncultured Lentimicrobiaceae bacterium
AACACCGATATTGCAGCTTCATTTGCAGCAATAACCTGGCTAATTGTAGAGTGGTCGATAACCGGAAAACCTAAGTTCATTGGGTTGCTAACAGGGGCTGTGGCTGGTTTGGCTACCATAACACCAGCAGCAGGGTTTGTGCCAGTTTGGGCTGCCATGGTAATTGGAATTGCATCTGGACTTATTTGCTATTTTGCTGTTCATTACAAAAACAAGCTAGGCTGGGACGATGCCTTAGATGTTTGGGGTGTTCACGGCATGGGTGGTGTAAGCGGAACCATTCTACTTGGTGTTTTTGCCAGTGAGGCAATAAACGGTCAGTCGGGTTTGATTGAAGGCAACACCTCATTCTTTTTCAAAGAGTTAATTGCCGTTGCAGGAGCATCAGCATACGCCTTTTTGTTCACCTACCTCATGTTGGTTATCATCAATAAAATTGTAAAAGTAAAAGTATCTGAAGAAGAAGAAGCCCAAGGGCTGGACTTCTCCCTACACGGAGAAAACGCCTATGATTCAGGGGCTTTATAATTATAGTTGTATTTTGGTTAATGACAAAGCGATTGATTGTAGAGAACAATCAATCGCTTTATTTTTAATCACCATCAAACTGGATAAAGGCTGAGCGCTTTGGACAACTCCACCTGATTTATTTCATGCCGTATATTTTGTTGCTGACAGATTTCGAGCATCACATCCAGTGGCAGATTCCCAACAAGATCTTTACCCGTTTGAGGACAGCCGCCAAGTCCATTTATAACCGTATCGAACCTGCGTATGCCAGCCCGATAGGCCGCAATTACTTTTTCTTTTCGCTTGGCAGGCAACGAATGCAGATGTAGGCCAAACTCGGCATCGGGAAATTCTTTTATCAGCAGTCGAAAAACCTTTTCGATAATCAGCGGATCAGTATCTCCAAAAATATCGGAAAAGGGAAATATATTTAACTCCTTATCCATCATGCGCTCTACCCATTCATAAAGAATATCCATGCTCCACGGATCACCATAAGCACTTCCAAAACCCATAGAGAAAAAAACCACCATCTCTTTGTTGTGTTTTAGGCAAAGGTTCTGCAGTCCGTCGATGGTTTGGTCGGCTTGCTTGAGCGTGCTTCGTATGTTGCGTTTCAAAAAAGTAGGAGACGTAGAAAAAGGGAAAAACACCTGATCGACTTGTTTGAATTCACAAGCCATCTTCCCTCCTTTTTCGGTAGCTGTAAGCACTGCGATTTCGGTGGCCACATCTGTAAGGTCGAGACGATTAAGCACCTCGGCGGTATCAGCCATTTGAGGAATAAGCCGCGGCGACACAAAACTTCCCACCTCCACAGTTTGAAACCCACTGCGCAGTAGTTGATTGATATAAGCCACCTTTTTATCGGTAGAAATTATTGTGTCGAGTGCCTGAAACCCGTCGCGAGGTGTTTCGATTATTTTAATCAGATTATCCACAGTTAAAGTATTGTTTAACAAGAGCCATCACCTGTTCGTCATCATCTTTGATGCGTGAGATAAGCCCTTCATCGTTAAAGTTAGTCAGTTTAGCAATTGTTTTATCGATGACGCTATCTGGAAACACGTCAAATTTCGTGTAGAGTTCGCGTTGGTTTTGAAGATTACGTGCCGACTCGACGCAGGAAGCCGGCAATTGAGCAAGTTGTTGCTGCTTTTCTTTGTTTTCTTCATCAAATATATTGATGTTGACATAGGTGTCTTGAGCCACTTTTAGGGGATTTTCCATCTCAAAACCATGACGTGCCGCCACGGTTAATCCAGCTATAAGCAGATACAAATCAGCAGACCCATCGGGGCTACGAAGCTCAACGGTTTGTTTTCCGCTCATATCA
>CAYWNI010000464.1:0-1839 GCA_964459525.1 uncultured Lentimicrobiaceae bacterium
TCGGCCTGTGTTAGTTGAATACATGGGTGTTTTCGGGCAGCGTCAATTTCCAACGTTTATGCGACCACAACCAGTTTTCTGGTTTTTGAAGTATTATTTCTTCAAGCATTTTGGCGTACAACCTTGTAATTTCACCCTTTGGTAGTTCGCGAGGATTGTCACAAATGGTTCTTAAAGTCACTTCATATCTACCTCTGCCTATGCGCCTTACATCGCCGTAAACAACTGGTAAATCGTATTTGACAGCATACCGTTCCATGCCATTCAGAAATGCGGTGGGGCGACCTAAGAAGTTAACCCAAACGGATTTCTTTAGGTTTCCAGGATTTTGGTCAGAAGCCATCATAAATGCGGCACCTTTTCCGCCATAGTCAGAAAATATTTTCTGGGTTTGGTAAATTGAGGCAAGGGTGGTTTTTGTCCGACTACGGCTTTTTTTTATAAGCCAGTCCATGTACTTGTTGCTGAGTGGTTTGTAAAGTCCAATCATTTTGCTTTTAACCTGAAGTCCAGCCGCTATTGTCGACCATTCCCAGTTGGCGTAATGACCCGCTGCCACAATAAGACTTCTTCCTGCTGATTCAAATGGTTCTATCTCGCTCGAATTTAGAAACTTGTATCGGTTTACGATCGCTTTTTTCGTCATGGTAAACGATTTGAAACTCTCTACCGTGACATCGCTTAGGTTTTTGTAACTTTTTCGCATTAGCTCTTTTATTTCCTTTTCATCCTTTTCAGGGAAGCAGGAACGTAGGTTTTGCAAAATCACCTTTTTCCGATATCCAACAACGTGATAAAGTATAAGATACAGAAAGTCAGAAAAAATATACAAGACCCTATAAGGCAACAGCCCCAGCAAAAAGATAAAGACAACAAAAAATGCGGTTGATATAATATTCATGCCGCAAAACTACGATGTATTTTTATTTGTCTGATAATTCAATTGATTATTAGTTTGGACAAAACGGATTTTGGTTGGGTAGCATTTGTATTTTTGCCGTTTTAAGAGCATTTCAATCTTATGCATTTAGCTCCATCCGAAAAACGCACCTTTAAACTTCACTTGATCTACATGATTGTCGAGGGCGTTGTGCTTGGCATTTTGGCACTCAACGAGTTCGTGTTTATAAAAAGTCTGGGTGGCTCAAATTACCAAATGGGTTTGCTTTTTCAGTTTAGCATGATGGTTTTTGTTTTTCTCATCCTGATTAATGAGCTTTTAAAGCGTATTGTAAATCGGAAAAAACTGCTTCGTCTCACTGCGCTTTTTACACGTTTACCTTTATTGCTCGTCTTGTTCTTTCCGCGCGACTTGCATGAATTGGTAGCTAATCCGTTGTATCACAATATTTACTTGGCTTTGTTCTTGGTTTACTTTACAGGAAACGTGATTATTTATCCCAACATAAATTTTTTGTTGAAAAACAATTATTCACATGCGCATTTTGGGAAACTCTACAGTTACGCTACTTCTGTGAACAAGATTATGATGCTGGTTGTCACTTTCATTTACGGATACTGGCTTGATGCCGATCAAACCATTTTTGTTGTTATTCTGCCTGTTGTGGGTGGGTTGGCCGTTGTTTCCGTTTTTATTCTGTCAGAAATACAAATGCCAGAAATACAACGTCTTCCCAAATCAGGTATGCTTAAATCAGTTGGCCAGTCGGTTAGCGAAATGGTGGAGATATTAAAGAAAAATACACCCTACCGACATTTTGAGTGGGGATTTATGCTCTACGGTTTTTCGTTTATGATAACCTACGCGGTAATAACCATTTACTTTTACGAATCGCTGAACTTGAACTATAGTAGTGTGGCTTTTTACCGCAATGCCTA
>CAYWNI010000465.1:0-1836 GCA_964459525.1 uncultured Lentimicrobiaceae bacterium
TCGGTTTCATGTGGTGTGCATCGGTGCCGGCAGGAGGTGATGTGCCAAAATCGCCATGCGATTTTGCCCAAACATGCTCTCTGTTCCAGTCGTTTGCTCCGCCGCCAAAAGTGGTTTTGGCTTGCGACCGACCTGTATAAAAAAGAATAACGTTGCTGCTGTTATTGGGGTCTTCATCCGTATTCCGGAGGATGAAATCGCGCAAATCGTTGTAGCTGTACTCCACATGATCTTTAATTATATCATGTAGTTTTAGTTTTAAGTCGTTGCCCGACAAACCAGCAGTGCCATCATAATATCCATTTGGGATTTGTGAAAATAATCCCAACGAAAAGGCCAAAAAGGTAGTGAGTAAAAAATAACGAATAGCGTTCATAACAATTTATTTTATGCGAAAAAAGCCAAATAAATACCGGCAATCAGCATAACAAGCCCACCCAGAAAGTAGAACAATGCGGCCAGTGAAAGGTATTTTTTTGTAGGTGAAAGCCACACGCCAAGCATGGCAAAAATATAAGCAGAAACAAGCAGAATTCCGTATTGTTGGAATTGAATCGGAGTAGATAAACTCAACAAAAGTCCCGCAAGAAAAGTATTAACTCCTTGTGCCAAAGAAGCAAATAGCACAGGCAAAATGCTGTCTAAGGAGTAAGTTCGCTCGCCTTTACGAATGGTAAAAACCTCCATAAACATCCTGATGCCGATAAGAGAAAACCCAATAAAAAGGATGATTCCACCAAACGAACTTACCCAATGCATGAATAGGCCACCAAGAGATAATCCAGCCCAAAACAGAAATAACTGGGTAAAGGCAAGAACCAAAGTAAACAATAAGGATTGAAAAAATGATTTTTTAGCCGATATCCCCAACGCAACCGGAAATATTTGCGTGGCTAAAAAAAGCAATACAGCTGTGACTAAAATCAATTGCATCATTTATTCCTTTTAAAAAGGGCTGCAAAAATACTAAAGTTTTTGGGGGATGGCGGCGAAAAGTAAAATGCGTTTAAAATCAGTTAGTTTCATAAACCAACGCAACAATTTTTTCGAGCCATTCTTGGTCTACTTCATCGAAGCTATTCGGTTTCTCGCTATCTACATCCAATACGCCAACAATTGTATTCGTTTTGTCTTTAAGCAGCACTACCACTTCCGATTGTGAACGGGAGTCGCAAGCAATATGCCCTGGAAAAGCATGTACATCAGGCACTACCAAGGATTTGTTTTGGTTAATGGCAGCCCAACAAACGCCCGTATCTTTTGCCAGGTTGATACAAGCCAGCGATCCCTGATAGGGGCCAACCTGCAATTGACCATCTTGCAGCAAATAGAAACCCGTCCAAAAAAAAGTATCCATTTTATGATGCAATACCGCGTTTATGGTAGCCATATTCGACCAGGGGTTGTTGCTGCTTTTTTCAATCAGTGCGCTAATCTGGTCGTAAAGTCTTTGGTAGCGTCTATTTTTCTTGTTGGTATCCATATGTTCAAATTAGGTTGCAAAAATAACAAAGCTTTGCTGATGTATGAAAAAAGAAAAAGGGAGTTACATTGCGTAACTCCCCACAATCTCAGTATAAATAAAAAACTAAACCTTTTCTAACTCAACGGTAAAGTGCCGCAATATCGGAGCTTCACTTACAATGCTCAATCCAGATTTTATGCCATCGCGGCGATCGAACACGTTTATTAACGCTGCTGCAATGTAGTCCATGTGGTTATTGGTATAAACCCGGCGTGGTATGGCTAACCTGAGCAATTCCAGATCAGGATACCTGTTAAGTCCGGTTTCAGGATCACGGTCAGCGAGCAAAGTACCAATTTCGACACCACGTA
>CAYWNI010000466.1:0-1827 GCA_964459525.1 uncultured Lentimicrobiaceae bacterium
TGGCAGGAAAAATCAATCCATAGGTAGTAACGTTTAAAAAAGAGTTTGATTTTTCCTGCCATCGACAATCAATGTTTTACCCGGTATTATCTTCCGATTAGGCTACGAAATTAATCAATACAGACTGGATAATACCCAAATCGCAGTCAAATATCTAAAAATAAAGTCATCGGACTTTCGTTAGTAAAAAATAACTGATATTTGCTACCTATAACAACGCTGTTCCATGAAGAAAATCGTGACCATTGTCGGTGCCCGTCCTCAAATTATCAAAGCTGCAGCACTCAGCCGTCAAATCAAAACCCACTTTAGAGATTTAGTTACTGAGGTTTTGGTGCATACAGGGCAGCATTACGACGAAAATATGTCGCAGGTGTTTTTTGAAGAACTAGACATTCCTGCTCCAAATTACAACCTGCAAGTCGGGAGTCTTTCGCATGGCAAACAAACAGCACAAATGATCGAAGGAATCGAGACCATTTTGGAAAAAGAAAAACCCGATTGTCTCGTGGTTTATGGCGACACGAACTCCACTCTGGCGGGTGCTATTGCCGCTTCCAAAATACATGTCCCAATCGTTCACATCGAAGCGGGGTTGCGCTCACACAACAAGGCTATGCCCGAAGAAATTAACCGAATCCTCTGTGACCATGTATCGTCGCTCCTCTTCACGCCAACACAAACCGGCTTTGACAATCTTGTAAATGAAGGTTTTAGCGCAAATAGCAAACCGCCGTTCACCGCCAACAACCCAGGCCTATTTTTGTGCGGCGACATTATGTATGACAACAGCAAGTATTACGCTGAAATAGCAGAAAGCAGCAGTAATGTGCTTATTAACAACAATCTAAAAAACAATGGGTTTATATTAAGCACCATTCACAGAAACAACAACACCGATGACCCAGTGCGTTTGCAAGGTATTTTTTCAGCATTGCTGGCTATCGCTCATCACGAGATTGTCGTGCTTCCGTTGCATCCCAGAACAAGAAAACTAATGCAACAAAATTTGGATGAGGAATTGTACCAGCAAATAATTACTTGTCAAAACATAAAACTCATACCCCCAGCCTCTTTTCTGGACATGATCGTGCTTGAAAACAATTGCAAACTCGTGATTACCGACTCCGGGGGTGTTCAAAAAGAAGCTTATTTTTTCAAAAAACCTGCCATCATACTGCGATCAGAAACCGAATGGATAGAAATCGTGGCACAAAAAACAGCACTTATTGCCGACGCAAATCCTGAAAAAATATTGAGCGCTTACGAACACCACATGGCCAACAAAGATCAACTTACATTCCCACAAATATTTGGCGATGGAAATGCGGCCCCATTTATTCTTGACAAAATCCTTGAAACACTACAATAACCAGCCGGATTGGAAGTTATTTTCGTTTCAGACCAATCGTGTTAGTAATTATTTGAGATTTAGCGTCGAAGGGCTTGTATTTCTAAAAAGTTTTTGTAATTTTGCGCTCCAATTTTTAAACATTAATTATCAATTAATTAACTAACTTTTTTATTATGAACCAGTACGAAACCGTTTTCATTTTAACTCCCGTTTTGTCTGATGATCAGATGAAGGAAGCGGTAAAAAAGTATGAGACTTTTCTCAACGACAATGGTGCCGAAATCGTGCATCGCGAAAACTGGGGATTACGTAAACTCGTATATCCCATCCAAAAAAAATCCACCGGATTTTACCACCTTTTTGAATACACAGCTCCTGGCGATATGATTGCCAAGATAGAAATTCAATTAAAACGCGACGAACGTGTTCTTCGCTTCCTGACCGTTAAACTCGACAAACATGCGATAGCATAC
>CAYWNI010000467.1:0-1812 GCA_964459525.1 uncultured Lentimicrobiaceae bacterium
AGTTCCATTACTCAAACCAACACACCCTTCATGGTATAGAAAGACGCATTGCTGCTGGCATCTTCGAGGAATTGAGCAAATAACAAAACACCTACAAGAGCTGCACCCTGAAGCACTTGTTCCTTTTCAGGAATAAGTGTTTCCCAATTGGCGGGGTCGCTGTTGTTGTATTTGGTAAGCACCAACTTTTGCATAGGTGCTTCGTAGTTGGTCATCAAAATCAGGTGGTCGCCCACATTGTCAAGCACTGCATAGTCATTTTCAAATCCCTCGGCAATTTTCACCAAGTCGATGGTTTTTATTGAATTCAATTTTGAGGCATACAAGCTGTTTCCGCTTGTGCTTTCCGATTCGCTTATCAAAAGAAAACTCTCATCTTCAGTAGTGTATCCGGAGCATGTGCGCAGTGGGTGATCTTTGTCTTGGTAAATTATTTGGTCGTTGTCCTGCGAAGTGCCCAGTTCGTGGTAAAATACTTTGTGAAACCGGTTTTGACCTTTAAGTTCATCGCCCTCTGAGGGAGCGTCGTAACCTGAGTAGAAAAATCCATTGTCTTTCCAAGAAACACCGCTGAATTTGACCCATTTGATGTGGTCTGTCAGTAATTTTCGCGATTCAATTTCCATTACAAAAATCTCGTTCCAGTCCGATCCTGCTCTGGCTATGCTGTATGCAAGATATTTTCCGTTATTGCTTATTCCCATCGAAGCCAGTGCTACTGTGCCATCTTCTGAAAGTGTATTCGGGTCTAGTAGGGTTTCTGATGGCCCATTTATAGTTTGTTGCATAAACAAAACGCTCTGGTTTTGAATACCATCGTTTTTAAAATAGAAATATTGGTCGCCTTTTTTAAAAGGAACGCCGTATTTTGGATAGTTCCAAATGTCTGTCAGGCGCTTTCTTAGTTTTTCCAGAAACGGAATTTCTGCCAGATAATTTTTGGTAATTGTGTTTTCTTCGGCTACCCAGTGCGCTGTTTCAATGGAGTTGTCATCTTCAAGCCAGCGGTAAGGGTCGGCTACTTTATGCCCAAAATAAGTATCGGTAGTGTCTACTTTTTTCGCTTTTGGATAAGTGATTTTGGTTTTTTCGTTTTTCTGCATACAAGATGTACTCATTATTAAAAGTGCTATGGTTAACACTGTAAATTGCTTTTTCATTGTCATATATTTTAGTTAAATGGAATCTGTCAGACGCTCTTAAAAAGAGGACGTAAAGTTAGTATGTTTTGGCAGATAACCACATAGATTATGACAAGATGTTCAGTTGGAAATGTAAATAAGATTAAATGGATCTGTTTAAATAGGAAGAGTAGTCTTTTACAATGCGTTGATAGCTGCTGTTGTAAAGGGGTGAGCTGATGATGAAATCGGCAGTTGCCCGATTACTTGCCGTGGGAATATTGTAAAGCACTGAAAGCCTTAATAATGCTTTTACGTCTACATCATGTGGGTGCGATGACATAGGATCCCAGAAAAAGATGAGTAAATCGATTTTTTCATCAGCAATTAACGCACCCAGTTGCTGGTCGCCACCAAGTGGGCCAGATTTTAATCTGGTAAGTTTGTAATTGTCCCCCAGTACTTTCATTACTAAACCACCTGTTGTTCCTGTGCAGAATAAGGAATGATCGCGGAGGTTTTCTTTGTTGAATTTTACCCATTCAATAAGATCATTTTTGCGGTTGTCGTGTGCTACAAGAGCTATTCTTTGTATCATAGTGGTCAAATTTCTGCAAATTTAAGCTGAATGGAGGTTTAATACATGAATCCCCTTTATTTGTTTCTATTCAAAGTCTGTTGTTTCGATTTT
>CAYWNI010000468.1:0-1810 GCA_964459525.1 uncultured Lentimicrobiaceae bacterium
CCCATACCAATGGCAATTTTTTTAGGCGTAGAGGGTTCAATATTACGGGCACGCAACCAGCCAAATAAACCTACAACAATGGGGGTAAGGAAAACCACAAAAAATGGGTTCATTGATTGGAAAATCTCAGCTGAAAAGCTGTAAGTGCCTATTTTTAATACGGTGTAATCACGCGCAAAGAAGGTTAGGGTTAATCCATTTTGATGGAAAGAGAACCAGAAGAAAATAACTACTCCAAATACAGCCAATAAGGCGTACATACGTTGAGCAACTTCTTTGGCTTCCATTTTAATCTCATCTGTAATTTCCACACCTGATGATTTGCTTTTTGGATTGGGAAAGCTCTTTTTGTTTTTCAAATAAATAACCAGCGAAATAGCCATGGCTACAATAGCAATAGCAAAAGCATAATGGAAACCGGTGTTAAATACGTTTAGATAATCATTTGAAAAAGCGGTAAGGTCGCTAACTGTTTTGCCTGTTGCTTCGTTGGCATAGACTTGGTAACGTCCTACAGCTTCAGGCGACATGGCTCCGGAAAGATAAGTGTGACACTGCTCAGGAAGTGTAGCATCGTAATTAAGTTGGTTATGCTCAAGCCACCAGTTTCTGATACCAACAGCGGCTAAAGGTGCAAAAATGGCACCTACGTTTATAAAAGCATAAAAAAGCGAGAATCCTGAATCTCTTAGTTTGTCATACTTTTCATTGTCGTACATCTGACCTACCAAAGCTTGTAAGTTACCTTTGAAAAGTCCGTTACCAAAGGCGATGACAAATAAACCAATGATGGTTACGGTGAGGAAAAAAGGAAGGCTTGATACGGGAGTTGGTGTGGGAATAGCCAGGATAAAATATCCTGCAGCCATCATGATTAAACCAACTAAGATGGTTCCTTTAAAATTTTGAATTCTATCAGCAATAATACCACCCACCAGTGCGAGGATATAGATTGAAAAATAAAATGCTCCGTAAATGATACCTGCATGGGTTCCATTCAAACCAAATTTAGCCTGTAAAAACAGCACTAAAATGGCCATCATTGTGTAAAATCCAAAGCGCTCTCCCATGTTGGCTAGAGCGGCCGGAATAAGTCCTTTCGGGTGTCCTTTAAACATAATTATTGATTTAGTGTGATATTAAATTTCAAGACCGACAAAAATAGCTATTTTTATGAGTTTTCCAAGGTAAATCTTTGTCAGTCACATAAAAAAAGCCCCTCCACATAGGAAGGGCTTTTTACTTTTTTATTAATAATGGAATTATAAAATTCCTTGGTCGAGCATTGAGTTCGCTACTTTTAAGAACCCAGCAATGTTGGCGCCTTTAACGTAGTCAACAAAACCATCTTCTTTTTTTCCGTATTTCACACAAGCAGCGTGAATGTTACGCATAATTTCATGTAGTTTAGCATCAACCTCTTCAGCTTGCCATCCTATTTTCATGGCGTTTTGCGTCATTTCAAGTCCTGAGGTAGCTACTCCACCAGCGTTAACTGCTTTGGCGGGGCCAAATAATATTTTATTGTTCAGGAAAATATGCATTGCTTCTGGGGTTGAAGGCATGTTAGCACCTTCAGCTACGCACATGCATCCATTGTCAACAAGAGTTTGAGCTTCTTGTCCGTTCAATTCATTTTGCGTTGCACAGGGTAAAGCTACATCAACTTTAACTTCCCAAGGACGCTTGCCAGCATGGAAAGTTGCTTCAGGAAATTCTTCAGCGTAAGGAGAAACGATGTCTTGGTTTGATGCACGCAGTTCCAACAAGTATTCAATCTTGTCGCCGCTAATGCCTTTAGGATCGTGAA
>CAYWNI010000469.1:0-1805 GCA_964459525.1 uncultured Lentimicrobiaceae bacterium
TTTTGCATTCACTGTACGACCTGGAAAAGCAAGTTGAATCATGACCCATTCACCGTTGCTATGACGAACCGGGTCGAGAGGGAGTTGGGTAAATTTTTGCGCATTGTATTCGGCCAATTGGTCTCCAAAAACAGACATTGTTTGCTTAAAATATCCATAACGGTAAAGCAAACCAACTGCAATCATATTTTTGTTTGAATCACTGGCTTGCTTTAAGTAATCACCGGCTAAAATACCAAGTCCTCCTGAGTAGATTTTAAGGCTGGTATGCAGACCGTACTCCATACTAAAATATGCTACCATATCCTCAGGTTTGTTTTCGGCTTCTTGCATGTAGGCCTGAAAGCGCTCATAAACTTTACTTAAAATCAGTAAAAACGCCTCATCGTTAGCAAGTCTGTCGATTTCTTCCCGTGAAAGTGATTCGATAAGGTGTACAGGATTGTTTTCAAATTTGAACCATTTTGATTCATCAATACTTGCAAATAATCTTGACGCATCATCATTCCACGACCACCAAAGGTTGTAAGCCAGTTCTTTAAGCGGTTTTAAGCTATCGGGTAATTTATTTTGGACCAAGATTTTTTTCCAAACAGGTTTGTCGGAGTTGGCCTGAACTTCTACCAGCAAAGTGTCGATGGCTGGTGGTGTAGGCAGGTGTTTTTTTCGTGATTCGGCCTGCTCAATGGCTAAATTCCAGGCTATAAAATACTGTTCAACCATAATATGCCAACTTGCTTTCTCGAAAATCTGCTGTATTTCAGCAGCTTTTGAGTCTTTATTGGTGGCGTGGCTATATAGTTCTATGGCTTGAGCGATTTGCTCAATAGCCTCTATGGTATTTCCCTCTTGGCGTGTAATGACTGTAACGGCATTGTTCGATAGTTGGAAATTTCTTAGAACCCAGTCGCCAAAACCTGCAAAGGTTGTGGTTAAGGTTGGTATTCCGAAGGCAATGCTTTCAAGAGGAGTGTAACCCCATGGCTCATAGTAGGAAGGAAACAAAGTGAAGTCAAATCCGGAAAGAAATTCATAATAGCTTAGGTTTATAACGCCGTCATTCTTATCTAAATACACAGGTGCAAAAATCAGATCGACATTGCTTTCTTGATTATTTAACAGGTTTTGATGCTTGACTTCATTTAGTATCGGGTCACTTTCTGGGTAAGTCAGTTTATGGGTTAGGTATTTATAGTCGCCATGTGCATAGCTATCTTGATCGATTTCAGCCGGTCCGTTGTGGTTTCCAGGTATTGCAATAAAAGCAACAATTTTTTTCGTTATTTTTCCAGAATTATTGAGTAATCCCAGCGCTTTTATAAATAAGTCGATACCTTTATTTGTGTATTCATATCTTCCGCTGGTAAGCAATAGTATGGTATCGTCATCATATTTTTTTCCGGTGCGTTCACTTGCAATTTCGAGGGCTTTTATTCTGGCAATATTATGGTTCTCAAGCAATTTCATTTTGTCGGGAACAAAAGCTTCATCGAAACCGTTGGTAGTAATAATCTCTGGAGTTCGGGCAAAAAATTGCTTGCATTCGCGCGCAGTAATATCACTTACAGTAGTGAGAATATCGGCTTCACGAGCTGCAATTGATTCTAAAGAATGTTTGGCGGTTACATTAAAATCACGCGCCGATCGTTCTGGCGAAAACCCCTCCAAATCGCGATATAAGGCCAAGCCATTGCTGGCAATTGAGCGTCCTAGAACGGTTGCATGGGTAGTGAAAACTGTACTTATCCTTGGGTTTTTGTCTTTTAGATGTAGAACTCCGCCTCCAGTCATCCATTCATGGAAAT
>CAYWNI010000470.1:0-1803 GCA_964459525.1 uncultured Lentimicrobiaceae bacterium
CGGGGTAACTGCAAACGCTGTCGTGCTTTAGTCCATCAAAAATAAGGTGCTCATAAACTTCGTCGCTCAGCACCACAATATCGCGTCCTTGGGTAAGCCGCTGAAGCATTTCCATGTCGTCACTGGAAAGTATACTCCCGGTTGGGTTGTGTGGCGTGTTGATGATAATCATGCGGGTTCGGCTCGAAATCATGCGAGTAACTTCTTCCCAATTTATTTTATAATCAGGAAACCTAAGCTGGGCATGTTTTACCAGTCCACCGTTTAACACGATAGCCGGGGCATAACTGTCGTATGCGGGTTCAAAAATAATGGCCTCATCTCCTTTGTTTATAAGCGCTGAAATTATAGCAAAGATGGCCTGGGTTGCGCCCGCGGTAATGGTAATTTCGGTGTTCGGGTTATAAGTAACACCGTAATTTTGTTCAAATTGCTTTGAAATGGCTTCACGTAGTGCCAAAACACCAGGCATGGGTGCGTACTGGTTGAACCCTTTTTTCATGAAATGATTAACCAATTCAATCAGTTCTTCTGAAACCGGAAAATCAGGAAATCCTTGTGCAAGATTCAGGGCATTGTGCTCGGTAGCCAGTTGGGTCATTACCGCAAAAATAGAAGTTCCCGTTTGCGGAAGTTTGGAGGTGATATTGCCTATGTAATCGTTCATGATTATTTTTTTCTGAAAGATACAAAAATAGGCAAAAACCGTGGCGATGCGTTTTTAATTGCTATTCTCTTCCGTTTTCTTTTTAATGTTAGGGCGAATGAGCAGCCTTAATGTTTGGTTGTATTTAAAATAACTCCACAACCAGTTCCACATGACGAAAAACCTGTTTTTTACGCCAATAATTGAAATGAGGTGCACTGCCGACCATAAAAGCCAAGCCGTAAATCCACTCAGCGAAATACCGGGTAAATCGGCAACGGCGCGGTTTCGTCCGACTGTGGCCATCGAACCTTTGTCACTATAAGAGAATTTCTTTAGGGGTTTGCCATTTTTTTTACGCAGTAAATTGTCGCCCAAACAGGCTGCTTGCTGCATGGCTACTTGAGCCACCTGTGGATGACCTTTTGGCGTGTTTTCATTTTGGATGAGTGCAATATCGCCCAAAGCAAAAATATTCGACAAGCCTTCGATCTGATTGTACTCATCGGTTAAAATCCGCCCACCGTTGCCGATGCAGGCATCGGGTAATCCATTTATCTTCGATGCTTTGATGCCGGCAGCCCAAATAAGCGTGTGGGTGTAGTGTATGCTTTTATCTTGTAACACCACTTTTCCAACAGAAGCGTCCACAACGCGTGTGTTCAGCGAAACTTCAACACCCATGTTTTTGAGGTATTTGGCTACCTGCTTTCCGGATCTTTCTGACATGCCGTTGAGCAATCGAGTCGAGCCTTCAAAAAGGTAAATCTTCATCAAGCCGAAATCCAATTCGGGATAATCTTTCGGAAGAATATATTTTTTCATTTCTGCCAAAGCACCCGCCAGTTCAACCCCGGTAGGTCCTCCACCTACAATAACAATGTTCAGATAAGCAGCAATTTTTTCGTCATCGGTTTGGTTGAGCGCATGTTCGTAATTACTCAGAATGGTATTTCTAATTTGTATGGAATCTGAAACCGATTTCATGGTTAAAGCCTGTTCCTCAATATGTTTATTACCGAAGAAATTGGTTTCACCACCGGCAGCAACTACTAAGAAATCATAATTCAAAACACCAATATCTGTTGTTATTTCTTGGTTTCCGGCATCTATTTTGAGTAATTCGGCAATACGAAAATGAAACCTGTCTTGTTTTT
>CAYWNI010000471.1:0-1792 GCA_964459525.1 uncultured Lentimicrobiaceae bacterium
CGCAGTTAAAACACCAAGCATAGTTTTCCTTTTCCGGATCCAGGTCGCACACTTCTTTCATCCACTGACCGCCCCATGGGCCGGCATCAAAATAAGGTACCGGACTAAAAGGTTGATGAGCGGCTTGCGTTAGGCCTTCGCGTACTAAATCCCCTGCAAGCATCTTTGGCTGATTAGGCTGGTTTGTGTCGAGCACGAAGTCCCAAAGTTTCATCAGCTTTTTCTTGTGTCGGTCGAGCACACGCCAGTCAACAAAAAAGCCACGTTTATATTGCGATTCGAATGAATCGGTTTTGTTTGACAAGCCCAGGTTGTTTACTTCGTTGCGGCGTATGCGCAACTGAATTTCCCAGCGTGCCATATCGGCATATACCAGCAAATTTGGTTCATTGGTAAACAAAGACGCACCTATGCCAAGAATTACAACCAACCCTTTATCGATTTTTGAAATTTCGTTTCTTACATCTTGCAGTTTTTTAGAATCAAAAAACTGATCCAGATTGAGGCGCGTTATAAAGCCAAAAATACGGTCATCGGTGACATCTTGCTGCGTCAGGTCGATGATTTCCTGTTCGGGAAGCAAGTAGTCTTTGGTTAAAAACAGCTTGTCTGGATGGATTCCCTCTAACAGCGACTTAAGGATTTCATCTTCAAAAGCCCCTTGATAACAATCGATTACCAGAATGGTTTTAGCCGTTTTTTTCGCTTCAATGGCCTGCCTCAAATTTTGTGCTATCGCATTATACCCCACACGGCAGGCTTCTGCTGTTTCCCGAATTTGAACGACCGGGTATTTATTAAAGTTTGATTTCAATTGTGGTCTTTTTTAATTTATAAATGTCGCTAAACATCAATATTACTGATAATTAGGATTTTGAGTCAGGTTGCGGTTGTTGTCGAGTTCGCGCTGCGGGATAGGAAAAACGTTGTTAAAAGCTTGAGGATTGGCTTTGTCGCCTTTGGCACGTTTAACATACTCGATCAGGTTTCCGGTACGTACCAGATCGTACCAACGAATGCCCTCATTTACAAATTCCGTGCGGCGTTCGTGGAGCACAGCGGTTCTGAAATCATCTTGTGAAAGCCCTTCTAAATTCGGCAAAACATCTGGATTTCCATTGCGGGCTCTGGCCCTGACCTCGTTAATGGCGGCATAGGCTTCGAGTGTAGGTCCGGATATTTCGTTGAGGGCTTCGGCTTGCATCAACAAGATTTCTGAATAGCGCATCACATCAAAGTTGGAACCACATTGGGCGGTTTGGTCAGCTTCGTAGGCATCCTGATCCCAATGTTTGAAAATATGGGGGTCGAAGGTGTCGTACCAGTAATGATCGAAAAAAGTAGCTTCTTTGCGGTAATCACCCGTTTCAAAGCTGTTTAGCAGATCAGTTGTGGGCAACATGATTTCAACGCCCGCATTGAATACGCCTTGTATGTAAGGCAAGCCGCTAATTACAATTTGGTTGTTCTGGCTGGTTTCTCCCTTGTAAAACTGCGCTGCAAACACCGATTCTTTTCCATTGCGGTGGGCATCTTTAAAGTTGTCGGCGTAGTCGTCCCACAAGCCATAAACGCCCAAATCCATTACTGTTTGGCAAGCTACGATTACCTCTGCCCATTGTTTTTGTGTAAGATAAGCTTTGGCCAACAAACCCAAGGCAGCACCTTTTGTGGCTCTTCCTTTATCGGCAGCTTGGAAATAAGCTTTTGGGCAGCCTTGTGAAGCGATGGTAAAATCTTCGTAAATCTGAGTATAAACATCCGCAACAGGTGTGCGTTTTACATAGAGTTC
>CAYWNI010000472.1:0-1774 GCA_964459525.1 uncultured Lentimicrobiaceae bacterium
TGACTCGTTGGCGATGGCCGGAATACTTGAAGGAGCTTATCCCGGTTGCCAGATTTTGGCTGCCAAGGATGGCGCCATTTTTTATAACAAATCGTTTGGATTCCATACCTACGATAGCATGAGACCCGTCCATAATACAGACATTTACGATCTGGCCTCGCTTACCAAAATACTGGCTACCACACCTGCCATTATGCGTTTGGCTGAAGATAGTTTGATTGACCTACATCAACCGATTTCGGATTATCTGCTTACGCTTAAAAATACGCATCTCGATAGTATTGGTTTTATGGAAGCACTCGCCCATCAGGCCGGATTTCGTGCTTGGATTCCATTCTATCAGAGCACTTTTGATGAAAATGGTTTGGACACTGCAATTTATAGTGCCGAAATAAGTGAGCGTTTTCCCACACGGGTCGCAGAGCATTTGTATATAAAAAAAGGATATCGGCACGTACTAATCGACAGCATTGTGAATGCTCCGCTAAGGAACAAAGAATACAAGTATTCGGGCTTGGCTTTTTATCTTTTCCGTGAGCTTGCCGAACAAATGACAAATCGTGAATTTAGTGATTTTGTTTACGAAAACTGGTTCAATCCGATGGGGTTACAGAACCTTCGTTTTAATCCGCGGCAGTATTTTGATTTGTCAGAAGTAATTCCGACAGAAAATGACACCGTGTATCGCAAACAGTTGTTGCATGGCGATGTTCACGATCAGGGCGCGGCCATGTTGGGTGGGGTTTCGGGTAATGCCGGATTATTTGGAAATGCACACGATGTTGCAGCCATGATGCAGATGTTTTTAAATGGCGGTACCTATGGCAACGATGTGTTTTTTAATCCGAAAACCGTTGCGTTTTTTACTTCCTGTCATTTCGAAGCTGACAGCAACCGCAGGGGTTTGGGTTTCGATAAGCCGTTGCTTGTTTACGAAGATCACATGAACAATTGCAAAGATGCCTCATCTGAAAGTTATGGACATACCGGTTTTACAGGAGCATACGCCTGGGCAGATCCCACAAATGGGCTTGTTTATGTATTTTTGTCGAACAGATTATATCCCGATGCCTCAAACACAAAACTTATGGACATGGATTTACGAACCAACATCCATCAGCTTTTTTATGAGTCGCTTAAACCAAAGAAAATAACAACAAAAAAATAACAATAAACTTATGAACGGAAAATTAAAAAATGTGCTGCTGTGGCTGTTATCAGTCGTGTTAACATTAACATTGGTCATTTATCAGCGTACTACCGGACCTACCTATCCTGTTAGAGGAAGTGTGGAAATAGGTGGCCAAACCATTGAATACCGGTTAATTCGCTCTTTCATGGGCGATCAAAATGCACGCATTGAGGTAGCAGTGCCCAATGAGGGCTTTACCGGAAAAATGGAATACCGTCGTTTTAAAAGCCACGACGAATGGACGGGAACTGACATGGTTTTTGAAGATGGTAAAGAAGAGGATAAAGAAGAGGATAAGCTGGTCACATTTTTACCAAATTTACCTCCTGCCGGAAAAATGATGTACAACGTGGTTTTGTATTATGAAGGTCATGGCGTTGCGCTAAACAAAGAACCCGTTATTCTGCGGTATACAGGTGCTGTGCCTCAGGCTGTTTTGGTGCCGCATATCTTCTTTATGTTTATTTCGTTGCTATTTGGACTTCGCATAGGGTTGGAAGTTTTGTTCCGTCGCCACGACACATTGTTCTTAACAGGCGTAGTAATGTTTACGCTGTTTTTGGGCGGACTTATTTTGGGTCC
>CAYWNI010000473.1:0-1757 GCA_964459525.1 uncultured Lentimicrobiaceae bacterium
AAGTGATCGGCAGGGTAGTGCTGGCGGTTTTGATGTTTGGGAGTTCGATCTTGTGCCTAGTATTGAGCCCAACGCTTTAATTTTGCTGTCGGGTAGGGTAGTGGATAGTGCCACGGGCAACCCATTGGAAGCCAGTGTGGTGGTCACAGATTTGAATACCCAACTTGAGGTAGAGCGCAAACTGAGCGATCCTGTTACCGGAGAGTTTTTGGCCGTGCTTAGTCCACAAACACCTTATCTTTTTAATATTTCAAAGGTTGGATTTTTGTTTTATTCCGAACAGATACTCTGCGACACAGGCTTTTTGTCGGTAAGCAAAACTTATGCGTTGCAACCTGCTTTGGCTGGAGCCTCCATAAATCTCTATCATGTTTATTTTGACTTTAATAGCGACACATTGCTGCCCATTTCCGCTGCTGAACTCAATCGAGTAGTCGACTTTTTGATCGAAAACCAAGATTTATCAATTGACATTATAGGCCATACCGATGCTGTTGGAAGCGAAGCGTTTAACCAAAGCTTATCGCAACGTCGCGCTCAGTCTGTTGCTAGTTATTTGTCACAAAAGGGTATCGCTTTGTCACGATTGGTGGTTTCTGGTAAAGGTGATAAAGAGCCCGTTGGATCTAACGACACAGAAGGGGGCAGGGCCTTAAACCGCAGGACTGAAATACGTGTGCGATAAAATCTTTTGTTTACTGACCTAAAGTAATATTTCTAAACCATCGTAGGCCAGGTGGATGTTCTTGGGGAGTATCTTTTCTACATCGTCATGGAGTCCCATTAAATGGCTTAGGTGAGTGATATAGCCGATTTTTGGATTTATAAATTGCAATACATTAATGGCTTGTTCCAAATTGTAATGAGAGGGATGTGGTTCCTTCCTTACAGCGCTAATTACCATGTAATCTACGCCTTCAAGCAGCGCCAGTGTGCTTCCAGGTATGTAATTGGTATCAGTGATGTAAGCAAAATTGTTAATTCTAAAACCATAGACTTCCATTTTATGGTGCAGTACGCTTAGAGGTTGAATTACCGTTTTTTTAATCGTAAAGGCATGATCATCTATATTCTTTAAATTGTATTGAGGTAGTCCGGGATAACCGTTTGCTGCAAAAGCATAGCTGAATTCTCTTTTTATCTCCAATTGATGGTTTTTTGAAGCATAAACATCCATCGGTTTCCGGTAAATGAAGTTAAAAGATCTCACATCATCCAATCCGGCAATGTGGTCGCGGTGGGCATGGGTAATTAGGATTGCATCTAGATTTTTTACTTGCTTTCTGAGCATTTGGTACCTGAAATCTGGCCCGGCATCAATAAGGATGGTTTCGTTGTCGGTTTCGATAAGTGCGGACGACCGAAGTCTTTTGTCTTTGGAGTTTACCGAAGTACAAACCGCACAGCCACAAGCAACCACAGGTATTCCCTGCGAAGTGCCTGATCCTAATATGGTTATTTTAGTCAATTTTAGACAAATTAATTCATTGCAAAGGTATAAGGATTGTTTGTGTTGTTGGTGATTTCTTGTTATTTTTGCCACCTCAAAAATGTAACCGGGCAATATATGTATTTGCTGAAATCGGCTTTGCTCTATTTATTTCAACCTTTTTTTCGCCACAAGGCGAATGAACCTTCATTTAATTATGCTCGGCTTAACGCGTGCAGTGCGGTGGTGGTTTGTTGTATAGAACAAACTTCCGACCAAAACACCCTTGAAGGTCTGTGGACTCAATCCAAAAAAAATTTTGGTAGTT
>CAYWNI010000474.1:0-1757 GCA_964459525.1 uncultured Lentimicrobiaceae bacterium
TTTGATGGTTATTCCCCGTCAGGTGAAAAATTTGGATACTGCTGCTTTTTGCCAATTGCTTGATATGGATACCTCGCTTTTTGTTCTCCAGATGAAAAAGGCAAAAAAATATTCCTATTATAAGCCTTCGGTATTTATCAAACAGATATCGAAAAAAGACATGGGGCGTATTGAAGAAAAGCTATTCTTGTTTGAAGGGTTCTATGTTCAAACGCGCACACTTAGGCATTATACCAAACCTATCGCTGGGCACTTATTTGGCAGCATTGGCGAGGTAAATCAAGCCGACTTAAAACGCGATCCGTTTTACCGCTCCGGCGATTACATAGGTAAATCGGGTATAGAACGGTATTATGAAAATGCCATGCGAGGACAAAGTGGTATGCGTGTTGTTGAGGTGGATGTGCATAACAGAATTAAGGGCAGTTATCTTAACGGAAAATATGATACAACAGCAATAGCGGGTAAAGACCTGATGCTTTCCATAAATGGCGATCTGCAGGAATATGGTGAGCAGCTTATGCAAAATAAAAAGGGGAGTATTGTGGCCATTGACCCCAAATCAGGTGAAATACTGGCCTTGATAAGCAGTCCGGCTTACGATCCCAACTTGATGGTAGGCAGAGAACGTTCGGCAAATTATACCCGTCTGCTCGAGGATACACTCAAACCCCTGATAAACCGTGCTACCATGGGAACTTATCCTCCCGGCTCTACCTTTAAAATGGTGAATGCTTTGGTGGCCCTTCAAGAAGGTGCCATCAACACAAACACCGAATTTACCTGTCAAGGTAAATTATCGTCTCCTATCAGGTGCACTCACCCCCATCAAACACCCCTAAAAATTGATGTGGCGATTGAGCAATCATGTAATCCTTTTTTTTGGAATACTTTTAACGCCATCTTGAATAACCCAAAATTTAAAAATTCACATGAGGGCTACGAACAGTGGTACAACGATGTGGTGAGCTTTGGCTTTGGTAGTGGATTCAATACCGATATTCCTTTTGAGGTTGACGGAAATATCCCCTCTTCAGATTATTATAATAAGCTGTATCGTGGAAGCTGGAATGCCCTCACCGTGCGCTCGTTAAGTATTGGTCAGGGCGAAATACTTATAACGCCGATACAGCTGGCCAACTTGAGTGTTATTATTGCCAACAAAGGGTTTTATTATCCGCCACACTTGTTAAAAAAGCTCGAAGGATCGGATGCTTTGAAGGCCGTTTTTTCGGTTAAGAAAAACACAAATATTGAACCCATACATTTTGAAGTAGTTCAGCAGGCGATGCTGGAAGTTTTTGAAGGCAAACATGGCACAGCGCGGTTTTATAGTCTCGACAGCATCGCGCAGTGCGGAAAAACTGGAACTGTGGAAAATCCACATGGCGACGACCACAGTATGTTTATTGCTTTTGCGCCTTACGAAAACCCAAAAATTGCCCTGGCCGTAATTGTTGAGAACTCTGGTTTTGGATCTACTTGGGCCGCACCTATAGCCAGTTTGATGATTGAGAAATATTTGATGGGCAAAACAGACCGCCTGTCTTTGGAGAAGAGAATTTTTCAAGGAAATCTGCTCTCTCCCACGGGAAACGTAAAACATACACATTAAAAAATTGAGAAACAGAGAAAAAATAGCGGGAAATATCGACTGGACAACAGTAATGCTCTACCTTATTTTGGTTTTTATGGGCTGGCTGAGCGTATATACGGCCAGTGCTGCCGAGGAGGTTTCTGGTTTCTTTGACTTTTCT
>CAYWNI010000475.1:0-1736 GCA_964459525.1 uncultured Lentimicrobiaceae bacterium
TTATTACAACGTTGTATTTTCCATCTTCAGCGGCTTCCTTTTTCAGTCGTCCGGTAATATCGCGAATGGCTTTGTTGCGCACAGCACCTGTAAGTGTGTCGCTAATAAAAGGAACAATGCTATCGGTAACATCGGCCATGCGGTATAATATGGAGGCCGATAACCCTTCGTTGGGTAATTCTTCACCACGATTCATAGCCCAAAAACCATCAGCCAGATAATCATGCTCTACGGTACTGTGTTTTTGAATGGCATCGTAACCGCAATGGTGGTTGGTAAACATAAGTCCTTCAGCACTTACCAGTTCGCCCGAGCAAAAATAACCCTGGGGATTTGGTCCTTCTGACAAACCAATGATGGCATCTTTCATGCTGCTTTGGTTCACGCTAAAAATTTCTTCAGGCGTTAACTGCAAACCCATTTTTTGCATGTCAACATAATTGAGCCGCTCTATAAACATGGGCAGCCACATGCCTTCATCTGCTTTTACCTTTACACCGGTAAATAACACCAAGGCCATAAAAAATAATAGTCCTTTTTTCATTTTTTTGAGATTGATTGGAAGTTAGTGTTGATCATAAATTATACCAACAATAATAAACTATTGATCTATAATTAATTATTAAATTTATACTTCATATATTCTATAACAACTGTACGAAAACGTACATCTAAATACTTTAGCCGGACATCTGTTATTTTAGTCCAAGCATGTGAGGCCCCTGTTCAAAATATATATCAACAGGAATACCCAGAGAGTTAATTTTGTCGAGGTCAGTCTGGAGGTCGGCAGGAATCATGCCTTTGGCATCAATCCATTGCACTGCAGCAGCATAGTCGCCATCGCCCTGAATGGTAAGTATTTTGTTGATTAGCTCAGCAGAAGCGGCTTTCATGGCATCAAAGTTAACTTCATAAGTTCCATTTTCATCGCGTGTAAAAGCACCTTTTTCAAGGAAAAAATTAAATCGCATCATGTTGGCCATGCCGTGTGCGCTGCTTGCGCCAAAACGAACCGAACGGAAAATGCCCGCCAAAAAAGTAACGTAGTTGTCCATGAGGTCTGCATCGTTAAACTCTCCCATTTCGTTAAGCTTGGTAACCAGATAAAGTCCGAGCATATCAGCTTTCCCTTCTTCGATCGACGCATATTTTTCTTTGAGTGCTTTTCGTACCGGGCCATTTCCATTGATTGTGTTTTTAATACCCATGCCATGTGCTACTTCGTGGAACATGGTGTTGGCAAAAAAGGCATCGAACGTGATGTTTTTACGCTGTTCGGGCACAATTAATTCGTTGGCGATAGGGACTAAAATTTTATCAAATTTCGCCTGCATGGCATTTTTAAGCTGTAGTTTTCGAGTTCCTTTTTCCAGATGAACACGTTCGTCGTTGGGTAAGTTAATTGCAATGGTTTTTCCGGCCATATTGCAGTCGCCAGCATAATAAACTACATCATAGGCATTTAGCTGTGCATCCAAACCTGGAACTTCGGCTTTGTACTCAGGAGCAACAGGGATGTCTTTTTGCAGGTCAGGCAAAAAGGAAGCAAACCTTGCCAAGCGGTTGCTCCAAGCGATATCTTTAATTAAAATAAACGACTCATGGGCAGCTTTATAGCCAAATAGCTGATCGGTATAATTTTCAATCGGCCCAACAACCATATCAATTTTATTGTTAGTCATTTCGAGCCAGGCGATGTCACTTGCAAAATAATCATCGGTAAGTAAAGCTTG
>CAYWNI010000476.1:0-1713 GCA_964459525.1 uncultured Lentimicrobiaceae bacterium
GTAAACATTGGGTAAAAAAAATAAGCTTCAGCATTTCGCCGAAAATCTCACTTTCGGCAACCTGTTTCAATTGCGCTTCGAGGAAGTAATTCATGGTTTCGCCCTTAAAGGCAATTGGGCATTAGATTTTTTTAAAAACAACAACGACATCGTGTTGGAATTGGGATGCGGGAAAGGAGAATATACCATAGGACTCGCCGCACGCTTCCCTGATAAAAATTTTGTAGGAGCAGACATAAAAGGCGCAAGGTTATGGCGCGGACTAAAAACCTGCCAAGAAAACAACCTGACCAATGTGGCTTTCGTGAGAACGCGCATCAACCTGATTGATTTATATTTTGACGAAGCAGAAGTGAGTGAAATATGGATCACCTTTCCAGACCCACACCCCAGAGGTGTTGATGAACGGCGCAGACTGACCGCACCAGCTTTTTTAAAAAAATACCATACCATCCTAAAAAAAGGAGGAACGGTAAACCTAAAAACCGACAACATCATTTTTTTGGAATATACGCTGGATGTAATTAAAGAACAGCAGCACGAAATTCTTGAACTGAACTATGATGTTTACGGCAGCAACCTAAACAATGAGCTGACACAAATTCAAACCCACTACGAAAAACGATGGCTACAACATGGAACAAAAATTAAGTACCTGAAATTCAGACTTAATTTTCCGGAAACACCCTAAAGATGGACGATTTGTTTTTTGATAGGGTTTACCAAGTTGTAGCACAAATTCCATATGGCCGCGTTACTACCTACGGCATTATTGCCGAATACCTGGGCAGTAAAAGGTCGGCACGTATGGTAGGCTGGGCGATGAACAACACCAAAAAAATTGCTTCGCCCCTACCGGCACACCGGGTGGTAAACCGTAAAGGACTGCTGACTGGCAAAAACCATTTTTGGGGAAACGATGTAATGGCCGATCTGCTCAGGAGCGAAGGTTTCAATATTGAAAACGACCAAATTGTCGATTTTGAAGAAAAGCTGTGGTTTCCAGGGACAGCAGAAAAGACAAGGCCGTAATCCCGGAGCAAGATCACACGCTAGCGGCAAACAAATTCCATTTATACTTTTGCGCACTTGCATCTTTTCGGCCAACAGGTTATGCCATATGGAAACACGACTCGACCTAATTAAACAGCATACGCATAACCGGGAAATGAGCCAACAAAATTACGGGCACACACCCAAGTAAGCAGCCTGATCCTCACGAAGATCACTAGCCCAGCAGATAGTAAAAAATTGGCTTAAAGTGATGTGCAAATGAAAAAATAGTATATTTGAAGACTGCTAACTACCATAATATGAATAAAGCCATGACCCCTCAATTTTCAAAATACATGAATGGCAATTCCTTGCACATCCATGCGACTGTGGTCAAAGCGGAAATAAAGGGCGTAGGGGTGGTAGAGGATTTCCTGAAAGGCTGAAGAGAAAACCAAGACTATGAATAGAATTAGAGAAGTGCTGATGAAAATAGAATTGGTAAATGCGGTTTGTCGAGCAGTTTCACAAAGGTACATATACTAACCCAATTTGGCGATGTATGTGTACTTTTGACAAAGAGTACTGGAAAAATATAGGTAATATTACACATAGCGAACCGTTAGGGGCAAGTGTAAAAAACCAGACACAGCGGACAATTTGCTACTTAAAGACAGAAAAGAAAAAAAATAAAATGAACAGCCCACGCACAAAACTGCA
>CAYWNI010000477.1:0-1711 GCA_964459525.1 uncultured Lentimicrobiaceae bacterium
CTTGCCATCATCAAACTTATTGAAGATAAAATGAATGTTGAGCACGATGTAGAAGAGGTTGGTGTTCAGACAATTATTTTGGTGGAGGACAATATTCGTTTTTATTCGAGTTACCTGCCGGTAATGTATAAAATTATCTTTCAGCAATCCCAATCATTTGTTTCGGAGGGACTTAACGAACACCAGCGTATGCTGCGTATGCGTGGACGCCCTAAGGTTTTACTGGCCACCAATTATAAGGAAGGCATGGAGCTTTATGAGAAATACAAACACAATTTGTTGGGCGTGGTTTCTGATATTTCATATCCTATCGACAGTTCGGGCGTAATGGACAAAGAAGCTGGCATTCGTTTTAGTAAGATTATCAAAAAAAATAACAAATATACACCGGTGCTTTTGCAGTCGTCTGATCCTGAGAATAGATGGAAGGCGAAAGAAATCAGAGTTGGTTTTTTAGATAAGAATTCTAAAAGTTTAACTTTTGACTTGCGTGAGTTTATAAAAGAGTATTTCGGGTTTGGCGACTTTGTTTTTAAAGATCCGCATATGGGTATTGTTGTGGGTCGAGCCCGCGATTTAAGAGATCTTCAGGAAAAGGTTTACAAAATACCCACAGCTTCGTTGAGGTATCATATTGAGCGTGATCACTTTTCAAAATGGTTGAGGGCCAGGGCGTTATTTCCTCTTGCCGAGCTGTTTAGGGCCTTTAAATCGGACGATTTTAAGGACTGTGAAGAAACCAAAAAATTTATTTACGACTCCATTGCTGAGTTTAGGATGGCCAAGGCACGTGGTGTTATTTCTACTTTTAACCGCGAAAACTTTGATAGGTATTTTAGTATTTCGCGAATTGGCCAAGGGTCTATCGGCGGTAAAGCAAGAGGGTTGGCTTTTTTAGATTCGTTGATTAACAGAAATAAACTCTATAATCATTTTGAAAAAATTGAAATAGCTATTCCAAAAACAGTGGTACTTGGAACCGATGTTTTCGATTCGTTTATGGAACTTAACAAACTTTACCCTATCGCTTTCTCAAATGATTTTACCGATGAAGAGATATTGGCGCATTTTATGCAGGCCGCATTGCCTCAGCAGGTGCATGGCGATTTGTTTACCATAGCAGTGGCTTTGTCAAAACCTGTGGCCATTCGTTCGAGCAGTCTGCTTGAAGACAGTCATTATCAGCCTTTTGCCGGTATTTACAATACTTACATGTTGCCCATGATGGACGACCGTAGCCAGATGTTTGAAATGATTTCCAAAGCTATTAAGGCTGTTTATGCTTCGGTTTACTACAGTGACAGTAAGGCTTATATGACGGCAACTTCTAATGTAATTGATGAGGAAAAAATGGCTATTGTTATCCAGGAGGTATGTGGTACAGCTTACGGATTAAACTATTACCCTACTTTTTCTGGCGTTGGTCGCTCCATCGATTATTACCCCATTGAGCCTTGTACCCCCGAAGATGGTACGGTTAGCATGGCACTGGGTCTTGGAAAATATGTTGTTGATGGTGGGTTGTCGTTGCGCTTTAGTCCGAACTATCCACAGAATATACTGCAAACATCAACCCCGGACATGACTTTGCGCGAAACTCAAAAGGATTTTTATGCGTTGAATATTAACCAAGGAGAATTTATGCCAACGCCCAACGATAGCCTGAATTTAGTAAAACTCAAAATTAGGCAGGCTGAAAAAGATGATTCTA
>CAYWNI010000478.1:0-1682 GCA_964459525.1 uncultured Lentimicrobiaceae bacterium
TTAAAATAGACATGGTCAGGAAGGTTATGAACCTTTATCCATTCAATTGGTTTTTGTTGCTCAATGGCGGTATATATTTTTGCGATTTCTTCGGTGCCTGTTTTTTTGCCCTTTTTAACCTGAGCATGGCAATTCATACAAGTTTCAACTGGAGGAATGCCAGCATACATGCTTTTGTCGGCAGTAAAGTGACAATACTGACAGTCAATTTTATTTTGGCCAGCATGCACCTTATGTGAAAATGCGATAGGCTGGTCGGGTTGATAATACTGTTGACGCCCCAAGCTAGTTGCTTCTACAAAAATGAGTTCGCCAAGTATGGCAAGCGATGTCAGGATAATAATGATGTGTATCCATCTGGCTTTTACAAGTTTCGTTAGTATTAAGTCGATAAGGCTGATGAGTAGAAGAACAACCATAATAATAAAGGTTGACCGCATGTTTCTCCGAGAATCGCGTTTCATTTCTGCCAAAAGCTTGACGGTTTCCTCGGCGGCTACCATTTCAGAATTTGAAGTCTCTGAATTAGTGGTAACTACCGATTCGGCTCCAGCAACCTTACCATCGTTGGCAATGTAAGCTAGGATACCCACCACTTGCTCATCGGTTAGATTATGAGCTGGCATAGGTATTTTTAAGTTATCGTTAAATACCTGAATGGCAAGTTCATCACCCGACTGAATAAGCTGTTGCGAGTTTTGGATAAATTTAATGAGCCAAGCTTCTTCCCTGCGTTCACCAATTCCCTTTAGGTCAGGGCCCACTAATTTACCGCCACCGATAGTATGGCAAGCCTTACACTGCTGAAAGTTTTTTTCGTCTTCAGTAGTTTGACTATTTAATATAGGTGAAGTAAAAAGAAGTAGAATAAAGATAGCAATCTTCGTTAACATCCAGTTCTTAAAGATGTTACGTTTGTGCGAGACGTTTATGATCATGATGTAAAGATTATCAAATAAACCGCAATTTTATTATTGAATAACAGTTGTTAAAACTATGTTAATTTTCATTAAAAACAAAACCCAAAAATATTCATTTTTTTTTATGATTTCCCTAAATGGGTAATAAAATGCGTATATAGTTTCTAACTACTTGTATAACAATTAAATATTTTTTTCAAACGTTTGTTGCTTTAGTTTTTTTGTTTTTATTATAATGTTATGCACCTTTAAATATGTAAAAATGCTATAGTTTCCGTAATAGGGTAGGGAGGATGATATGCGCGAATCACTTTTTGGAATTGTTGATGTTTATTTGTTCAATTACTTTATGTGCTTACCGTTGAATATCGGCTTTAATCATGGGTTTGCTTGACGAGATTTTTTACTTTTGCAGAAAGGGTTTGGTTTTTTCGCAGCCAAAGATACCTGCATTTTGATAAGCGATATAATTTTTAGATGAGTTATACGGGTGGGAATTACAGATAC
This sequence comes from uncultured Lentimicrobiaceae bacterium, assembly GCA_964459525.1. GTDB lineage: Bacteria > Bacteroidota > Bacteroidia > Bacteroidales > F082 > UBA6244. The sequence continues at coordinate 1,428 of CAYWNI010000478.1, forward strand.
ATACAAAACAATAGTTAGCAGAGGCGAGGGGTTATACAAAGAAAAGGGTAGTAAGTTTATTTCAGTAGCTATACATGTTACTGATGAGCAAGATGTTAAAGACCAGTTAGTTCTGATAAAAAAACAATTCCATGATGCGCGCCATCATTGCTTTGCTTTTCGGCTCGGCCTCGAAGACGGACTCTTCAGAAGTAATGATGACGGGGAACCATCAGGAAGTGCCGGACGACCTATACTTAACCAGATTTACTCTTA
>CAYWNI010000479.1:0-1671 GCA_964459525.1 uncultured Lentimicrobiaceae bacterium
TTTTCCAGACATTGAATACGTTGAGAAACACCGCGGATCTGATGATGCAAAGCATGAGGCCATGATTGTTTATGAGCTATACAAAATGGGAGTTTTCAAAGTATGAACCATTTTTTCACATCCACAGGTGAGCGGGTAAGCAAGGCTACCATCGACCGAAAGGTTAGGGATGCCAAAGCAAAGAAACTCGAAGAGCAACGGGATCGCTACGGCTATAATTTTTGTGAAGAGTGCTTTCGCAACGATTGCAAACCTGTTGATTGCAGTCACGATAAAAGCGTTGACTGGTGCCAAAAAAATAGCTGTGTTGAACTCGCTTGGGATGTGAACAATATAACCTTACGTGGCCGAAAATGCCACCAGATATACGACAAATTAAATATTCAATCATCAAAATTAAAATCATGGAAATAGTCCAAAAAGATTACACTCCTGCTGAACTGGAGTTCAAATTACCTGAAGACCTGTCAATACCAAAAAAGCTTGGGAATTTTTTAACAGAAGAGGAAGCTCGCGAATTTGTCGCCAAATCATTTGTGGCAACTCAATCGAAAGTTGAGGCAACCCGATTAATGGATGGTTACGAAAAAGAAACCATGCGCGAAGATTACATGACCGAACTTGAAGAGAATCTTCCTATACTAGAGTTGAAAGCAGATGAAAAAAAAATGCTTTTTGAACAAGCCAAAAAAGCTGCAAAAGATGCTGAAGACATGGTTAAGATGTCGAACCTTAAAATTCGCGATCTGGCCAAGGAAGTAAAAGCAGGTATTAAAAAAATGAATCTTGACACCAAGAACACTTGGAGGATTCAACTTGATGGCAAATACTACTTTGTTACTTATTTCGAAGGTGAATTGCTTACGGCCAAGGTTAAGGATATTCCTGATCACGAAAAGCAGGATCTCCTTAATTCAATGAATGACAATAAATCTGCATTCAAGAAACTCAAGATCAAAACAGCGTGAGCAGATTAGCACATAAACGAGGCCGTCCGTCCAATTACCGGAAACAACTAAAAGGAGAATATTGGGAGGAAGTGAAACGACAGGTAAGGGTTCGTGACGGCCATAAATGCGTGTGTTGTTATGAGTTGATCGGTCTCGAAACCCACCATATCACCTACTACCGTGATGGCATTTCCATAGTTGGAAAAGAACTCGATCATCTTGATTGGATGGCCTTAGTCTGCGAGAAATGCCATAGCAATATCCACAGGTTCATCAACCACAAACTGAATCCAAAAAACCCCCACAAATTAAATGTCAACCAATGGAAGATACTAGTTTAATGCCTTTCGGCATGCACAAAGGAACTGAAATGGGCGAAGTCCCGGCCAATTATTTACTGTGGCTTCACGAGAATGCCTCACAGGGTGTGCGCAAAGCTTTCCCAAATGTATTTGTGTACATCGTTGATTGTATGGATGCGATAAAGAAGGAGCTATGGAAATAAAAGTAGAACGTGAAAGCCAGGATGTGCTCCGGGTAAACGGTAAGATAGTGACTGTTGAAGCTGGAATAATAGTAAACAATCTGGACTTAACACCAGCTGAGTTCTTTGCAGCTTCACAATTTATAAACGATACCATTCACTTGCACGTGATGAGTTCGTTATGGTCAATAACCTCTAAAAAATAGAATTATGGCAAAGAGATTTATCGATACGGAT
>CAYWNI010000480.1:0-1670 GCA_964459525.1 uncultured Lentimicrobiaceae bacterium
TGCCACAGGAACGGGTGATCTGGCCATAGAACTGGCTAAACTAAATCCAAAAAAGATTGTCGGACTCGACATTGCTACACAAATGCTGAAGGTGGGTGAACAGAAAATAAAAAAGCTTAACCTCGACGAAATGATCCGCATGGTGCATGGCGATTCAGCCAAAATTCCGTTTTCCGACAATTCGTTTGACGCCATTACCGTGGCTTTTGGTGTGCGTAACTTTGAAGACCTAAACCGCGGATTGGCTGGTATGCAACGGGTGTTAAAACCGGGGGGTAGGGTAGTGGTGCTTGAGTTTTCAAAGCCACGTGGCTTCCTTTTTAAGCAGCTATACCAATTTTACTTCAAGTTTATCCTGCCTGTGGTGGGACGTTTGGTGTCGAAACACAAAGAAGCTTATACCTATCTTCCGGATTCAGTTTCGCAGTTTGCTGAAGGTGAAGAATTTTTGGAGCAGATGCGTCTGGCCGGTTTCACCGAAACCAAACAAAAGCGCCTAACGATGGGCATTGCAACCCTGTATTGGGCCACCAAAGAGCGTGTGCGAAAACCGTCAAAACAAAATAAAAGTTAACAGGGCTGCTATGATATACTATCCTGTACAGAATACCGTTACTACACTCATGAAACAATTTTTCCGGAAAACTTTCCGTCTGATTATTCTTCTGGTGCTTTTGGGTGTGGGAGGCAGTGCTGTGATGGCACAACAGGCCAAACCGCTCAACTTACCCACTTTCGATCACAGCCGATATCATTTTGGGTTTATTTTGGGTGTTAACCAGATGCTTTTCAGTGTGAAACCCATTGAAAACCTACAATTCGTTAAGTGGACATCTACCGAGCTTCCAGATTTTTATGCGGTGGACTCTGCTTTTGTTTACGATTTGAGCTCAACACCAACCCCCGGATTTTCAATAGGTATCGTCGGTAATTTACACATCACTCCTTTCCTCGATTTGCGGTTTATCCCCACTTTGTCGTTTGGTGAGCGCATACTCAACTACAACATCCTTACCTATAGAAACGATGAGCCCTTATTCGTTGAAATGAAAAAAAGTATCACTTCCACGCATGTTGAATTTCCTTTGGAGCTTAAATACAAATCTCACCGGCTCAACAATGTATCGGCTTATGTGTTGGGAGGTGTAAAATATTCTATCGACTTGGCCAGCCAGAAAAAAGCCCAGCAAAACTCAAGCGACATCACAGTAAAACTCAACCGTCACGACGTTTCACTTGAACTTGGCGTGGGATTTGACTTCTATACCACCTACTTTAAGTTTGGCACAGAGTTAAAAATGGGTTACGGCATCAACAACCTTATCATCCGCGAGAACAACCTCTATACCAACTCCATCGACCAGCTCAGATCAAAAGTATTCCTGCTTTCCTTCACTTTTGAAGGGTAATTTCGTGGATCGTGAATCGTCTTTCGTGGATCGTCCTTCGTGGAGTGAGGCACTCACCCTCTCCTGCAACTCGTCCGCGTTTGCAACCCTCTCCTCCTCATTACGTTTAACTCTGAGCGAGGAACGAGCGTAAGAGTCTGGTGTATAGAACGCTCCCGAAGGCTTTCGGAGCAATAAATTTGTGCAAATCTAGAATTTGTGTCTCTTCGTGCCATTCGTGCACGGAAAACCGTTGCTTGTTATTAGCGCCGACCCCCCAAC
>CAYWNI010000481.1:0-1669 GCA_964459525.1 uncultured Lentimicrobiaceae bacterium
AATTATGGAACACCTTTTCGTAGGGTTCGATCCCAATTTCAATAAAAAGGTTCAACCTGACGACATCCTTATAGCAGGTGATAATTTTGGCTGCGGCAGCTCACGCGAACATCCCGCTGTTGGGCTTGCTCATGCTGGAGTAAAAGCAGTAATCTGTGGGTCGGTGAACCGGATTTTTTACAGATCGGCTGTCAATCAAGGACTTCCAATCATTATTCTTCCTGAAGCGGTAAAAGCATATCGCCCTGGAGATAAAATTAACATTAATTTTGAAAAAGGGGTAGTTACCATTGGCCAGAAAAGCTTTAATTTTGCCGCGCTTCCCGAAAAGCTCATGAACATATTTCAAGCTAAAGGGTTAGTGAATTTTATAAAAAACAACAGTGCGCAATAATTAAGGTTAGCCGCTGTTTAGGAAAAATGAGAATGCGGCAATTACTGAAAAAAGTACCACTTACATACGTCTTTGTGCCATTGCTTTTGCTCGCAGGTTACTTCCTGTTTAAGCTTAGCTTGCCAATTTACGCGAAACAATATTTATTCCTTGTTGGGCTAATCCTTGCTGACCTCTACTTGTGGAGCTCTGTAAAAAAACAAGTGTTTAATTACAGAATCTGGCTCAGAATTAGCCTGCTAATTCTTTACTGGCTGCCCCTCATCCTTTTGGTGGTTTTTATTGTAGGCTCTCGAATTATACCAATCATCGACTGGAACAACACATTCCGCACCTACTTGCTGGGGACAATTCTGGTTTTTTATACGGCGAAAATCCTGCCAATTGTTTTCCTATTGTTGGCTGACTTTGTAAGAATAATCGACCGTGTTTTCTTTATTTCCAAAAAAACAGGAAGGCAAGAAATCACCTCAGAGTCAGAGGAAAAAGGTATCAGCCGCAGCAAGTTTTTACAGTACATGGGTTATATTTCAGGAGGACTTGTATTAAGCACCATGTTTATAGGCATGTTTAAGTGGGTTTACCAGTTCAGGGTTGTTAAAGAAACACTTCGTTTCCAAAACCTGCCTAATAACCTTCAGAGATTTAAGATTGTTCAGATTTCCGACATGCACTTAGGGAGTTGGTCATCGGCCAAGCCACTTGAAGATGCTGTTGAATTAATTAACGAACAAGAAGCTGATATAGTTGTTTTTACTGGCGATCTGGTAAACTACGCCACCCGTGAAGCCACAGATTTCGCCGACACGCTAAAGAAAATCAAATCGAAATATGGCGTTTATTGTATTCTGGGAAACCACGACTATGGCGATTACGTAAGCTGGCCATCGGCAGAAGCGAAAAACGAAAACATGGAGGAGCTTTACCAATTTTTTGAAAAAATAAACTGGAAACTGCTGCGCAACGAACATGAAAACATCAACATAGGAAATTCTACATTGGCGTTGGTTGGTGTTGAAAACTGGGGACACAATCCCAGATTTCCTCAACTGGGCGATTTAGAAAAAGCGATGAAAGGTAGCGAATCTGCTGATTTTCATGTTCTACTAACGCATGATCCCTCTCACTGGGAAAAAATAGTAGTGCCTGAAAATTATCCAATCCAGCTTTCACTTTCAGGTCATACACACGGATTTCAGTTTGGAATAGAAACCAAAGATTTAAAATGGAGTCCGGCGAAATACATCTACAAATACTGGGCAGGCTTATATCAGG
>CAYWNI010000482.1:0-1660 GCA_964459525.1 uncultured Lentimicrobiaceae bacterium
CTTGAAGAAGTGCTGATTAGTAAAGGTCGGTTTCTATTTAAAAAAGAAAACAGCGTTCGCTGGCAATATACCGACCCCATTCTTTACACAATTTTGATCCACAACGGTAAATTTACGATCGACAACGAAGGCAAAATTAGCGAATTCAGCACACAGAGCAATCCGATGTTTAAAGAGATTAACAAGATGATAATCACGGCTATTCGTGGCGATTTTATTGGAAATCCAGATTTTGAACCTGCCTATTTTGAAAATGACACACAATTGATGGCGCGCCTTGTCCCGGCTTCGGCTCAGGTGCGCAATATGATCGAAAACATCGAGATTTACTTCGATAAAACAAGCATGCTGGTAGTGCGCGTGATTTTTTCGGAGCCTGGCGGCGACTTTACTTCCATTCGATTTATCGAAAATCAGGTAAATATCGAAATACCTGATTCTGAGTTTATCAATTAATACCAGCTCCTTATGAAATCCATTTTTGTCTCCGTTTTGTTTTTTATAGCTCTCGCACTTACCATCAGTTCGTGTCGTGTTTCTTCTTATTCTGCACGTTATGTTTCTGCCGATGCAAAAAAATCACAGCCTGTAGTTTTTGATCAGGATTTTATTAAAGCGCTGTACAAAACTGATTTAAATGTCTATGGTCGTGCCCTTTCGGGGATTACCATTATAAAAAAAGACACGACAGGATTCCATGTGGCGCTGGTATCGGAGGTAGGTTTAAAGTATTTCGAGTTGTTTTTTCCGACAGATACGTCTGGCATCGGCGAAAGCAGGTATGTAATGGAGGTGATGAACCACAAGCCTGTCGTCGATAAATTACTGGCGCTGTACGGATTGCTGCTGGCAAAACCCCTATACGATAGCCATGCCCGCTTGCTGATGAACGAAACCGGAAAAACTTGCTTGCTTATCAACAAGGCGAAAAGCAAACACATCCGATTTTATTACAACGTGCTTTCGGGCAAGGTGGAGGAGCTAAAATCAAGTCAGTTGTTTAAGCCCAATTACAAAATTAGATTGAGCGAATATGTTGATGGCAAACCCGGAAAAATTGTTCTGTATAGCCGTAAGGTTTCCATTCAGCTGGATAGCTTATAGCGCTTATATCATTTGATCTTATTAATTTTGAATAAAATTATCAAATCATGAAAAAAATAATCCCAATCTTCACTGTTGCTTTTACGCTTTTGTTTGCGTTTTCGTGCAAAAAAGAAACGCCCAAGACGCCAGCTGATTTCGTAAATCCGTTTATTGGCACTGGCGGTCACGGCCACACTTTTCCTGGCGCAACCACTCCCTTTGGTGGTGTTCAGCTGAGCCCCGATACACGCAAAGACAGTTGGGATGGTTGCTCAGGTTACCATTATTCTGATAACGTGATCTTTGGATTTAGTCATACCCACCTCAGCGGAACAGGTGTCGGCGATTTTGGCGACATCCGTTTTATGCCCACCACAGGCGAAATAAACTATGCTCCCGGAACTGCCGAAGAACCTGAAACGGGCTATGCTTCTCGGTTTTCGCACCAAAACGAAAGCGCATCTCCTGGCTACTATCAGGTAAAACTCGACGATTACAACATAGATGTTGAATTAACGGCCACGCCCCATGCCGGCATGCAGCGGTATCATTTTCCGAAAACTGACCAAGCCCG
>CAYWNI010000483.1:0-1654 GCA_964459525.1 uncultured Lentimicrobiaceae bacterium
TAATGGTGTGAATCTGCATGCTAGAAAGGGTTGGATATGTAGTTATAATGAGGGTGTGTTTTTTTTTTTCGTGTGTCGGTAATAGAATGGTTTTATGTTCATATTATTTTTTAATTTGTAGTGATTTTATGGGAGTAGGTAGTTTATCTTTCTTATCCAAAATGATCTTTGCTGAAATTAATCTACTTTTTTCTCTTTTAAGCAGTTCTAACAATTCTTTAGCCGTTATCTTTTTATGTGATACAGTACTTATCATATCAATTTCAGAATTGAGTTCAAAATAGTTTCACTTTCCTTATCCAGGTCTTTCATGGCTTGCAGAATCTCTTTTGGCTTACGCAAGGCAGCCTCTTCAGGAGTATTGGGGTTTTTGGCACTTAGGTCGAAGGTTGTCTGATCAATACTTTTCATATCTATCGACCAGGAGTTTTCGCTTTCAGCAAATGTTTTTTGCAGCGCTACAAATTCGGCTAAATCTTTTTCGTTTAGCGAATTGGTTTTGCCCAGGTTTCGGGCTAAATTGAGTTGGTAGAACCATATCTTTTTTGTGGAACTTCCCTTTTCAAAAAACAACACTACAGTTTTTACCCCTGCACCGGTAAATGTTCCGCCCGGCAAATCCAACACCGTATGCAGGTTGCAGTTGCTCAACAACTCTTTCCGTAAGGCAATGGAGGCATTGTCGGTATTGCTTAAAAAGGTGTTCTTAATTACTACACCTGCTTTTCCACCTGCCTTCAATATTTTTATAAAGTGTTGCAAAAACAGGGAAGCAGTTTCGCCTGTTTTTATGGGGAAGTTTTGCTGTACCTCGGCACGTTCTTTTCCGCCAAATGGGGGATTTGCTAAGATCACATCGTAGCGGTCTTTCTCCTGTATATCGCTTAGGTTTTCGGCCAGGGTGTTGGTATGGATGATATTGGGGGCTTCCACACCGTGCAATATCATATTCATAATACCAATAATGTAGGCCAGCGATTTTTTCTCTTTGCCGTAAAAGGTGTTTTTCTGTAATGTTTCGGTGTCGGTAGTAGATAGTTTTTTGCTTTGCCTTAAATATTCAAAGGCTTCCACCAGGAAACCCGCAGAACCCACTGCACCGTCGTAAATGGTGTTGCCAATTTCGGGAGCCACTACTTTTACAATGGTTTTAATCAGAGGTCGTGGGGTGTAGTATTCGCCACCATTGCGCCCTGCATTGCCCATGTTTTTAATCTTGCCTTCGTACAGGTGGCTCATCTCATGCTTTTCCTTGTGCGTTCGGAAACGAAGTTCGTCAATCAGGTTTACTATTTCACGGAGGTTGTACCCGCTTTGTATCCGGTTTTTCAGTTCGCTGAAAATCTCGCCAATTTTGTATTCAATGGTATTGGCATTTTCGGCACTGGTCTTAAACTTTTTCAGGTAGGGGAAAAGCTCAACGTTCACAAAGTCCACCAAATCGTCGCCGGTTAATGCGTTGTGGTCTATTTTGCCATCCGCCAGTTTTGGAGCCGCCCAAGTTGTCCATTGGTATTCGGGAGCAATGATATTGTTGTAGGTCTTTCCGGTAAGCTCGGCAGCTGTGGCTTTGTCTTTTTCCAGATCGTCCAGATACTTTAGAAACAACACCCACGAGGTCTGTTCTACATAATCTAATTCGCTGCTGCACCCG
>CAYWNI010000484.1:0-1652 GCA_964459525.1 uncultured Lentimicrobiaceae bacterium
TTGCCGAAGCAGGCAATACAGTAACCGATCCAGGATTCAATATTGGTACTGATGTATTTAACGTTGTTCCGACCAAAGATGTTTCTGGAAACATGGCCACAGCTTCAGATGCTTGGTTTGAAACCGTTAACTACAAAGGAGCTATCGACCCAAACAACAACTGGTTGGCCGGATGGACTCTCTTTTCAAAATATATGGGCAACTAATTGGTAAGTTTCTAATAGAATAAAATTCACTAAGCCAAAGTGGTCATTTCTGATGACCACTTTGGCTGTTTATCACAACAACCACTATAACCAAAAGCCTAAAAGCAATGAGTAAAAATGAAAAAGGAGCTATACTGGCCATTTTACTGATAATGGCCACACTTCTTCCCGAAATAATGCTGGCGCAAACTGGAATACTTAGAGGTAAAATCACCGATGCCGAAATGGGTGATGAACTCATTGGCGCCACAGTAATGCTTAAAGGCACTAACACAGGTGCAGCTACCGACTTGGATGGAAACTACACAATTACAGGCATTCCGAGAGGAACATATACCATCATTTGCCAGTTTATTTCTTACGAACAAAAAACCATTACGGATGTGGTTATTAATGAAGATGATGTTACCATTATCAATGTTAGCCTATCAACTGTGAGTATGGGGTTGCAGGAAGTAGTTGTTACAGCGAAAGCCATTAACAGGTCGGAAACAGCGATGCTAAGTATCCAAAAAAAATCAGCCAACGTAGTGGATGGTTTATCGGCTCAGCAAATGAAAAAGTCTGGTGACAGCGATGCCGCCGGAGCACTCAAACGTGTAACCGGAGTAAATGTAGAAGATGGCAAGTACGTGTACGTTAGGGGATTAAGTGATCGCTACAGCAAAACTACACTCAATGGTGCCGATATACCAGGCCTTGACCCCAACAGAAACACCGTCCAAATGGATATTTTCCCTACCAATCTCATAGAAAATATGGTGATATACAAAACGTTTAGTCCGAACCTTCCTGCCGACTTTACAGGAGGCTATGTAGACATCATCACCCTCGACTTTCCAGAAGAATTTATGCTTAGTTTTGGAGTAAAAGCCGGATATAATACGCAAGCAAGCTTAAACAACAATTTTTTAGGGTACGAAGGCAGTTCAACCGACTTTATGGGATACGACAATGGACTTAGAAAAATTCCATCGCAAGCCAAAGGAGTGATTCCTCAGTATACTTCCAACACGCGCCAAACGTTAACCGATATCACGAGCAGTTTCAACAAGATCATGGGTCCGTCAAAACAACCATCTACCCTCAACAGAAGCCTTTCATTTACGGTCGGCAACCAAAAAAACTTTGGGAATCACGTTCTGGGATACATTTTTGGACTGTCGTACAAATACAACGAACACTTTTACGATGATGCTATTTTTGCAGAATACACCTTAAGTGGCGCCAATGAACAAACCTTAACAGAACAAAAAAAATACAACGGTCAACAAAGTGAGAAAGAGGCGCTGTGGGGGGCATTGGTAAACTTTTCGTACAAATTTGGGCATAATCATAAAATAAGCACTAACTTTTTCAAAAATCAAAGTGGAAACTCGGGATCAAGCTACACAATAGGCCCGAAACGCAGCGATGGCAACGATCTGTTGGTGGAAACGCGTAAGT
>CAYWNI010000485.1:0-1650 GCA_964459525.1 uncultured Lentimicrobiaceae bacterium
CATCATACGGTGGTCCGTACGGGTTAAAGTATTTGTGTACATCACCATCGGAAAACCACTTGGTGCACATGTAGTAAAAGTGATCAGAGGTTTGCAAATATTCCCAAGTTTTCTTTAACTCCGGGTCACTGCAATTGTTAATTTTTTGTTCGAGATCATAAAGCTTTCCAAAGGCTTCATTTTGCAAGTCGTTACCGAGCCAAGCAGTAATATCACGTTCTTCATCTGCCCAAGAAATAGGATACGGTACTTGGATGGGGCCTACTGGCTGAAGTTTTTTCTCAAGATCACTTGGGGTGCTAAATGAAAATGCACCTAGTTTGAATATCTCTTTCGGGAGTGCCCCCATAAACTTGAAAATTCCAGTTTGTTCCCATTGGTGTTCGCCGAAAGTTTCATAATCCATAAATAGGTTTACAACTTCTTCTTTTGGGTTTATCTCATTTAGCCACTGGGTGTATTTTTCTGCAGTGAGTGGATAGCCCGACCAGCTTTGATTCGAGAAGCGGAAGGCAATATCGTCGCTAAGTCTGAAGTTTTTAAGTAAAAGTTTTAGCTCCGGACGGTGGGCGCTATTGTACAAAAAGTTAGGGCTTTTCCAGCCGAGCACGTGCTTGGCGCCTTCGGTAAGCATCAGTTTGTAGCCCATGTCGGCAACCATTTCTCCAATAACATCGCTGTATACCAATTCTGTGTTTCTAAAAGTAGTTGGTTTGTAGCCGAATAGTTGTTCTGTTTTTTTGCTGTGTTTTTCTGTTTGTCTTTTAAATTCTGCCGGACTGCGCAATGAAGCGAGCGAATGGGCGTATGTTTCGGCCAAAAACTCAACTTGACCAGTGTCGGCTAGTTTTTTAAAACTTTTGATTACCTCTGGTGTGTAGGCTTCAAATTGTTCCAAAGCCATGCCCGAAATCGAAAAACTGACTTTAAATGCAGAGCCATATTCTTTGATAAGCTTTAAGAGTAATGCATTCATGGGTAGGTAGCTTTTTTCTGCTACTCGTTTCATGATAAACTCATTTTCGTGATCATCAAAGTAATTGTGTTTTGATCCAATATCAAAAAAACGGTAAGTGCGTAAGCGAAATGGTTGATGTACTTGAAAGTAAAAGCAAATTGATTTCATTGTTGAATATTTTAGTCTTATTTTTATTTTTTTTACAATGGAATTGACTGATAAACCTTGTTCACTTCGAAGGCAGCATTTTCCCATTTGAGGTTTTCTACTTCCTCTTTTCCATATTTTTTAAACATTTCTGATAAGGCGTTATAGTGGCATAATCCATAGATGGCATCTGCCATTCCTTCTACATCCCAATAGTCGATTTTAAGCGCATGGCGAAGAATTTCTGCCACACCCGACTGTTTTGAAATAACTACAGGAACATTTGATCGCATGGCTTCTAAGGGGACAATTCCAAAAGGTTCAGAAACAGAGGGCATTACAAAAACATCACTCAATGCAAACATTTGGTCAATTTCGCCTCCTTTAAGAAATCCAGTAAAATGAAATTTGTCGGCAATCCTAAGTTGTGCCACACGTTCAATCATGCGGTTAAGCATATCCCCTGAACCCGCCATCACGAAGCGTACATTTTTGTCTTTTTCAAGAATACGGTGGGCAGCTTCAATGAAGTATTCAGGTCCTTT
>CAYWNI010000486.1:0-1648 GCA_964459525.1 uncultured Lentimicrobiaceae bacterium
AGCTCAGCTATTGACACGAGAAGTATGTATTGATGTGTCACAAAAATAGCAATAATTTGTGACATTGTTTTTAGTACAACTAAAACTTTTGTTGTTTATAATGGTTGGAGCAGGTTCTATTGATGAAATCCAAAAAGCGGGAAATCGAATAGGTCGGATAGTTGATGGAACAGGCTAAGATGTTTTCTGTTGACATGGTGGAAGTGAAACAAGTGTTCAGTTTGGGGTATTGACGGCACAACTGTCAATCAGCATAGTGTATATATGAAGAATGGACCATGCCTAGAGGCAGGCAAGAAATGAAGAATGAAAAATGGGGGACACCGGGTACAGACTGGCGCTAGTCGAAATGTCAATTGCAAAAGTTGCAAAACCGAAGGCTTTGTAATAGACAGTATATCTATCCATTAAATCAACCTTGCAAGTTTTGCAACTTTTGCAACCCTTCTTTTCTATGTTTTCTCATAGACCCCTGTAGCAGCTTTTTTCAATTTGGTACCGAGTAGTTTTTTTAGGAGGCTGTCGATGGTTCGGGTACTCATGGAAAATTTGAGACCCAGGGTAATGGCCTCAGCCCGGGCAAACGTTTTCGGGAGCGAATTAAAAAAGGCTTTTTTGTTGGGAGCTTCATTGAACTCAAGTTTTGATTTACGCTTGGGCAAACTGTTGTACATGATCAAACTGTGTTGGAGGTAGATTCTGGAGAGGTTTAATGCCAACTTGAAATCCTGATCAGAACAATAGATTTCTAATTCGTCACGGATTAAGTTTTCTTTACGAAGTACCGTAAAAATCATGGCCATCCGGAATAAGAGAAGCCCTAAGCGCTTTACGATGCTTGCTGCTTCATCATTGGTGAAACAGGTGACATCGGAAAGCATGAATGCAAATGAATCGTTCAGTACATCCCATTGCTTCCCGGTTAGGTAGAAGTTGATCTTCATGTTTTGCAAGAACATAAAATGGTCGTAAACATCCTGAGATATTTGTGAGAATTTTTCGGTCAGGCTAATTTGTCCGGGTTTGGAAGACACATCATGCCATACTGGTTTAGCCTTAAACACATAAAAAAGAAAACGGCTGAAGAGTGCATCTTCAGATGAGTTTATTAAACTGGCTAATTGATATGGAGTTCCTGTTAATGTCAAGGATAATTTAGGGGAAGGGATCTCGATAAACTGATCTTTCGTCTTGCGGGAACATGAAATAGACTCATGATGAAAAGCTTTTCGTAAGAGGTCAGCATATGAGCCCCACTCCTGCTTGAATATATAGCTCATGGTGTCTGCTTCAGTTTCACATATCACCCCACGCCCTTCATTGTCGGATAAATGGCATAGGATTTTTGCATAGCTGGAATTAGCAGGAATGTAAAAGACTTGGGCTAGGGGAATCGTGGGAGGCGTTTCCAATTTAGCATTCTTCTTGCGGGCACGGTGATTATATGCCAATAGGTCTTTTTTGTATTCATCCAGATTTTTTTTGTTTGTCTGGACATAGTTTTTTTGAATCACATTTCCCAGGGCTCGACTATACCTTAAAACACCCTTTCCCGATGCAGGAGGAGCGACCACAAATGAAAAAAGATTGGGGTAGACTGTTTGGCGGCCATAGACACCTTGAACATTGGGCAAACAACCGCTCAAAA
>CAYWNI010000487.1:0-1629 GCA_964459525.1 uncultured Lentimicrobiaceae bacterium
TACTACCACCGGGCTAATAACACCTAGTGATCTCATTATATTACCTTTACAATTCAACTCCATTAATCTTGGGGTTATAGAATTAATATCTACTAATGATTTTTCTGCTGAACACCTTGCCTTTTTCAAAACCGTAAAAGAGGTTATCGCCATCGGGCTGCATGTGGCCCTATCGAGACAGCAACTCAAAGAACTTCTCGAAACCACCCAACAACAAGCCGAAGAACTGGCCGTTCAACAAGAAGAGCTAAGAACTACAAATGCGGAATTAGAAGAGCAAACGCAATTATTGCGTGAAAACGAAATGAAACTTCAGGCACAACAGGAAGAGTTAAGGGTAACCAATGAGGAACTGGAAGAGAGAACCCATGATCTTGAAATTCAGCGAAATGAAGTAGTTAAAAATAGCAATGAGCTTGAAAAGGCGAAAAATATCGTAGAACAAAAAGCCCGTGAGGTAGAAACTGCAAGCCGCTATAAATCAGAGTTTCTGGCCAACATGTCGCACGAGCTCAGAACACCTTTGAACTCACTGCTAATACTCTCCAAAGACCTAAGTGAGAACCGCGGTAGAAACCTGACCAACAACCAAATAGAAAGCGCAAAAATAATATACAGCAGCGGAAATGAATTACTAAACCTAATCAACGACATACTAGATTTGTCGAAAATTGAGGCCGGAAAAATGATGGTCAATCCAGAATTGATAAGCCTTGAAGATATTAAAACAGATATTACCAGGTTGTTTAACCCTGTTGCCGAGCAAAAAAAATTATACTTAAAAACCGAGATTTTAAACGGACAAGACACAACATGCTACAACGACAGGCAAAAAATTCATCAAGTACTTAAGAATCTAGTTTCCAATGCCCTTAAATTTACGGCACGCGGAGGCGTTACCATTACTTTCGAGTTAAACAACACCAAAGGCGAGATACTTTGTATTACAGTGGCCGATACCGGCATTGGCATTCCTCCCGAAAAGCAATCTGAAATATTTGAGGCTTTTAAGCAAGTTGATGGGAGCATTTCAAGGAATTATGGAGGCACAGGATTAGGTCTATCCATATCGCGCGAGCTCGTTCGATTACTTAAAGGAACTATCGTTGTATCTAGCGAACCCAATATAGGTTCGGAATTTAAGGTTTGTATTCCGGCCAACTACGATGCTGATGAAGAATCGCTTACACCTCAAACCGTAAGCGTAAAACCGGGGAACATAGAATTCAAAAAAGCAGTAAAACCTCAGCCTTTTGTTGAAAAACATGACGATGATTTGGTTTTTATTGACGATGACCGCAGCAAGATTGAAAAAGGCGATCATGTGCTCCTCCTCATTGAAGATGACATGGTATTGGCTACAGATTTGCAGCAAAAATGCCGCGAGGCAGGGTTTAAAGTACTGGTCTCCGGCAGTGGAGAAAACGGTCTGTTTTTGGCTGAGAAATACCTGCCCGACGCCATAATTCTCGACATCATGTTGCCGGGAATTGATGGCTATAGAGTGCTTGAACTCATAAAGGAAAATCCTGAAACCAGACATATCCCTGTTCAGATGATGTCCTCCCTCGATCCTGAATCAGGCATGTTCCAAAAATGGGCAATCGGATATCTTACCAAACCACTAAA
>CAYWNI010000488.1:0-1619 GCA_964459525.1 uncultured Lentimicrobiaceae bacterium
GGTATAATTGCAGCTGGTGCGTGCGTGCATTACCTGTTGGAAACTCACCACGATAAAATTGAACACATCACCAAATTGAGCCGTATTGATGAGGGGCGTTTCGTTTGGCTCGATAAGTTTACCATCAGAAACTTGGAGTTGGTAATGCCTTTGAGTCTGGATGCCATTACTTTGCTTGATGTGATGGATCACACAGCTTCCCCCATGGGAGCGCGCATGATGCGGCGTTGGATTACCCTTCCGCTAAAGGATTTAAAATCAATAAACGATCGCTTGAACGTGGTTGACTTTCTGTTTCATAACCAGGAATTTGAACATGCATTACATGATGAGATAAAAAAAACGGGCGATCTGGAGCGCCTTATCTCGAAAGTTACCACCTTACGGGTAAATCCCCGCGAACTTGTGCAGCTAAAACGGGCATTAACGGCTGTCGAAAGGCTTAAAAACCTGTGCCAGAATGCCCAACACGAAGCACTGAAACCCATCGCCGACCAGATGAACCATTGCCCTGTGCTGGTTGATAAGCTCACCACACATCTCAATGACGAGCCTCCAGCGCAGCTCTCCAAAGGAAACGTTATAGCCAGCGGGGTTTCAGTTGAGCTTGATGAACTGCGCAGCCTAGCGGGAAGTGGAAAGGATTTTCTGAAATCAATCGTTAGCCGCGAGATTGAAAAAACGGGGATTTCTTCGCTCAAAATCGGCTTTAACAACGTATTTGGCTACTATCTGGAAGTAACCAACACCCATAAAGATAAGGTGCCGCCAGAATGGCACCGCAAACAAACCCTGACCAGTGGCGAAAGGTATATTACCGAAGAACTCAAGGAATACGAACAAAAGATTCTGGGTGCTGAGGAAAAAATTGCGCATCTGGAGCAAAAACAATTTGAGGAGTTGGTGCATTTTGCTTCTGGATTTGTCGATCCTATACAGCTCAACGCCAAGCTAATAGCCGGGTTGGATTGTCTCGACTCTTTTACACGTATTTCCATCGAAAACAACTATAACCGACCGCAGCTGAATGAAGAAATCAGTATCGACATTAAAGGAGGAAGGCATCCGGTAATTGAAAAAAACCTGCCCCCAGGCGAAGTCTATATCACCAACGATGTGTACCTCGACAATGCCAAACAGCAGATTATCATGATTACAGGGCCTAATATGTCGGGGAAATCTGCCTTGCTTCGGCAAACCGCTTTGATTGTTTTGATGGCGCAGATGGGCTGCTTTGTTCCGGCTGAGTCTGCTGAAATTGGCATCGTCGACAAGCTTTTTACGCGTGTGGGTGCCTCTGATAACATTTCTTCTGGCGAATCAACTTTTATGGTAGAAATGAACGAAACGGCGAGCATTCTAAACAATATTTCAAACCGAAGCCTAATACTACTCGATGAAATTGGCAGAGGTACGAGTACTTATGATGGTATTTCGATAGCCTGGAGCATTGCCGAATACTTGCACAATCATCAAGCTTACCGAGCTAAGGTGCTGTTTGCTACGCACTACCACGAGCTAAATGAAATGGCAGGAACCATGAGCAGGATAAAAAACCATCATGTATCCGTGAAAGAAGTTGGCAACAAGGTGATTTTTTTGCGCAAGCTTAAAAAAGG
>CAYWNI010000489.1:0-1599 GCA_964459525.1 uncultured Lentimicrobiaceae bacterium
GACTGTTTTCAAATCAAGCATAACGAAGTATTTGGCGTTTTCTTGCAGAGACTAATTATCTGGAAACAAATTCCAAAACAGCCCCAATAATTTCGTCTTGAATTTCAGGGGTAAGCTCCGTGTGTATGGGCAACGACATAACCGTTTCGCTCAGTTTTTCGGTTATCGGGAAGTCGCCCTTGTTATAGCGTGGGTCGAGATAGGCTTTTTGCATGTGCAACGGCACGGGATAATACACAGCGCAAGCAATGCCCTTGTCGTTCAGGTGTTTCATCAGTCCGTCACGGTCTACATCGTTTAACACCAAAGTGTATTGGTGAAATACGTGGGTTGTAAAGTCGGCAGTTTTCGGATAGCTGATTTTATCTGTTTTTGCAAATGCATCGTTATAGTAACTTGCCGCTTTCAGGCGGGCCGCGTTGTACTCGTCGAGGTGGTTGAGTTTTACATCTAGAATAGCAGCCTGTATGCTGTCGAGCCGTGAATTCACACCAATCAAATCGTGGTAATAACGCACAGTCATGCCGTGGTTTACGATAACCCGCATTTTGGCGGCCAGTTCGTCGTTGTTGGTAAAAATAGCTCCTCCATCGCCGTATGCTCCCAGGTTTTTAGATGGGAAAAACGAGGTACAACCAATGTGACCGATGGCTCCGGCTTTTTTGGTTGTGCCGTCAGAACAGTGAAAATCAGCGCCAATGGCCTGGGCCACATCTTCAACAACATGCAACTGATGATCGTTGGCAATTTCCATTATCGATTTCATGTCGGCGCACTGCCCAAAAAGATGTACCGGGATGATGGCTTTCGTTTTTGGTGTAATGGCGTTCTTGATGGCTTCAGGGTCAATGTTATAAGTAACAGGATCAACGTCAACCAACACGGGAGTAAGTTGCAGCAGTGCAATTACCTCGGCGGTAGCAATAAAGGTAAACGAAGTGGTAATTACCTCATCGCCTGGTTTCAGGTCGAGAGCCATCAGGGCAACCTGCAAAGCATCGGTGCCGTTGGCGCAAGGAATAACATGCTTTACACCAAGGTATTGTTCTAGATTTTTTTGAAAGCTGTGTACGGCTGGCCCGTTTATGAAAGAGGCGTTGGTTAGTATTTCCATGATGGATGCATCCACCTCGTTTTTAATCTTTTTGTACTGGCCAACCAAATCGACCATGTTGTGTTTGATCATGTGTTATTTTTTAATGTTAATAAATTCACAAAACAATTTGCAAATATATATAAAGCGTGCAAATCCCCTAAATGTTGCATACTTTTTGGCTGAAAATAAAGTTTATAAACAAAATAGGCCGGGATTTCCTGCTATTCAGTTTATCTTTGCCGCAAAATGCAGGTTATGTTCAAGAAAATATACATACTGATTTTCGTTCTGTTTTTTGCTGAAATGTCTTATGCTCAGCTAAATGCGAACGATTCGGTGATTTCAGCTTTTCTTCCGGTAGTAACTTATGCCTACCAAATCCCTGGTGGGGATATTGCTTTGCAGTATGGTAATAACTCTACCATTGGCGGGGCAATCAAATACAAAACAAACAAAAACTGCAACAAAACTAAACAGATGGTAAGCAACAAAAAAAGAATGAA
>CAYWNI010000490.1:0-1598 GCA_964459525.1 uncultured Lentimicrobiaceae bacterium
AGCAACAACAGCAACCTGGCGGTTGTGCTTTGCGACGCAAGTAAAGTGAGTCAGGAGAATGTGTTGGCATTGAACAAAATATTGCCCGAATGCGTGGTGGTTTATCAAACCGAAAAACTCCGCATGTGGTGGAGTTATATGTCGCCAGCATGGCGCGATGCCTTCGGCCTGCAGATTGAAGTGCCCGAAAGCCCTTCGGATATTGAGCTCCAGCAACTGGCCAACTTGACCCAATTCGAGGTAAACAACAATACCGAAATTAAAGAACTAACGCCATTAAACATACTTTTAAGGCTTGAAAAACTGGTGCTCAACAATACCGGAATTCAAAATTTATCGCCCGTATCGGAATTATCCGCGCTAACAAACTTGCAGGTAACGCAAAGTCCTGTTTCTGAAATAAGCAGTCTGGCCGGAATGTATTGGTTGCAGCACCTGAATATTGAAAATACGCCGGTGGAAGATATTGAACCCCTGCGCGACTTAACCCAGTTAAAAAGCCTGAACATTGCCGGAACAAAAGTTAGTTCGCTTAAATACCTTAGCAAACTCGCCTTGCTTGAAGAACTCAGCATCAGCAATACCAGGATAAAAAATCTCAAACCACTTAAAGGACTTAACAGCATTAAAAAGTTTCAATGCTACAATACGCCACTAAAACAATCGAAGGTAGATGCGTTTATTTCAGAACATCCGCAAGCTGAAGTTATCTATTATTAAAACTCCTTTTCGCAGGTAGGCGTTAACCTTCCTGCATGGTACGGGCAATTATTTCTTCCTGCAAGGCTTCGCTCAGGTGGTTGAAATAGTCGCTGTAACCTGCTACCCGCACAATCAAATCTTTATGGTTTTCGGGGCGCAGCTGGGCTTCGCGAAGCGTTTCGGCTGTTACCACATTAAACTGAATATGGTGTCCGTCCATTCTAAAATAACTGCGCACCAAATGCAGCACCACGTCCTTACCCGTATCAGAGTTAAACAGGTCGGGATTTAGTTTTTGGTTAAGCAGCGTACCTCCGGTTTTTAGGTGATCAATTTTTGCTGCTGACTTAATGACGGCAGTTGGGCCTTGGCGATCGGCACCTTGCACGGGCGAAATACCTTCTGAAAGGGGCTTAAAAGCCAGCCGTCCATCGGCAGTAGCTCCTGTAACACTTCCAAAATAAACATGCGATGTGGTAGGCAACATATTTATACGGTAATGCCCTCCTTTGGTGTTTGGCCGACCAGAAACCGTGCTGTAAAACAGGTTAAAAACGTGTGTGGCCTGCTCATCGGCATAGTCGTTGTCGTTGCCATATTTGGGTGTTTCGTTGAGCAGAATATCACGAAGTTCCTGGTTATTTTGGTAATTGCTGTTGGTGGCTTCGATAATTTCAGCTAACGCTAATCTCTTTTGATCGAAAACATGAAAACGCAAGCTGGTCAGGATGTCGGTTATCGTTCCCAAACCCACGCCTTGTATATAACTCGTGTTATAACGTGCTCCGCCGTTGTTGTAATCTTTCCCGTTTTTTATACAGTCGTCGATTACCAGCGACAAAAACGGAACGGGGATATTTTCGGCAAAAATCCTGTCGATGATGTTGCTTCCTTTT
>CAYWNI010000491.1:0-1588 GCA_964459525.1 uncultured Lentimicrobiaceae bacterium
AAAGACAGCTCCTGCTTTAAGAGCCCGGTTGGTTTCTTCAATACGGTTTTGATATTCAAGTCCTTTCGGGTAATAATCCTTTTCTACGAGCATGGTATCATTTATAAAAGTGAATACCACAAGTGTAATCATGAAAAGTATAAAAGCTATAATCCAAATAGCCAGTTTAGTACCCCAGTTCCATTTGTATTTCATTGGTACGTTTTTAGTTTTTTAAAAGTAAGTCTACAAGTTGCATACATGTGAAATTAATCGAGTGATGTAGGACCAACAAACGAGGTTTGGTAGGTTTCAACAAACGTTCCATCCATATACAAACCCAGTGTGACATTGGTTTGTGAAGAATATAGGGCATTTATCGGAAGTACAATCAGGAAGGTGCCTTTACCAACGCTACCCACTTCAACAGATTGGTTACCACCGATATATTGAATTCGCCCTGGCAGCGATTCAACCTTAATTTCGATGTCGATTGCCTTGTTGGTTTTATTGACCAAGCTGAAGTTGTAAATGTTGCTAAGGCTGTCGGTACCGTATTCTTGATACATACTTCCTCTGGAGCGCAGTATGGTAGCCTCGAAGCTTCCTCTAAACGAAAACAATGAAGCTACAAAAATAAGGAGCGTTACCAAAACAACCGAATAGGCTATAGAACGTGTGTTGAAAATAGACCTGTTTCCATTGCTGATTCCTTCTTCAGAGTCGTAGCGAATAAGGCCTTCGGGCTTGTTGTGTTTGCGCATAATTGCGTTACACGCATCCATGCAAGCTGTACAGTTTATACATTCCATTTGTGTTCCGTTTCGGATGTCGATGCCGGTAGGGCAAACAACCACGCAACTGTTACAAGCCACGCAATCTCCCTGGATTTCTGTATCTTGCGTTCTGATTGGGCCTCTGGGTTCACCCCGGTTGTAATCGTAGGCTACGATTATGCTTTTTTTGTCGATAAGCACACTTTGAAGGCGGCCATAGGGGCAGGCAATGGTACAAACCTGTTCGCGAAAAAAGGCAAAAATAAAATAGAATGCGCCTGCAAAAATAAATAGTCCGGCAAAGGAAGCGGGTTCAGTTAAAGGGCCTAAAAGTAATAGTGATTCAACTCTTTCTATACCAATTATATACGAAAGAAATGTTAAAGAAGTAATGATGGCAATAACATAAAAGATGGTGTGCTTAACGGTTTTGCGCCAAAGCTTATCCCAATTCATTGGCCCGTTGTTTCTGCGACGCTGTGCGCCGGCATCCCCTTCAATCAGGAATTCAATTCTTCGAAACACAAACTCCATGAAAATTGTCTGCGGGCATATCCAACCACAAAAAAGTCTTCCAAAAATTACGGTAAATAATACAATAAATACGATGCCGGTAATAACAGAAAGCAAAATCAGGTGAAAATCCTGTGGCCAAAAAGTTACGCCAAATAAAATGAATTTTCGTTGCAGAATATCAAAGAGCATTATGGGCTCTCCATTTACCTGTATGAACGGACCGCTATAAAAAATAAGCAGTAGAAAAGCAGCCAGCCAACTGCGTCTGGTAAAATATTTCCCTTTGATTTTTTTCGCATACACCCAAACGCGGTTAC
>CAYWNI010000492.1:0-1586 GCA_964459525.1 uncultured Lentimicrobiaceae bacterium
TCCATTGTTGATGGTTTTGTAACTGCCATCTACATTTTTTTCGCGAATAATGTTGGGTTGCCCTTCATTTTGAAAGTTATAGAGGTTTTGAATGTCAAGGTAGATCATCAAAGTCCATTTGTTGTAAAAGTATCTTTTATCGACACGTACATCCAGCTGATGAAACGAATTGGCTCTGTCAGCATTTAGCTGATTGTAATCAAGGTATGGGCCTCCTTTGGCATTCCAGGCTTGCACATTCGACGAAACTGTCAGGTCGTAAGGTGTATAGGGCAGTCCGCCCACAAAGCGCCATTTGCCACCAACACTCCAATTGCGTTTTAAATCTTTGGTAGCCGTCAGGGTAATCAAGTGGCGGCTGTCCCACGACGAGGGAATGTATTTCCCATCGAGGTCGGTAAACATGCTTCTGACGTAAGTATAAGCACCTATAAAAGTAAAGGTTTGAAACTTCATGCGGCCAAGTAACTCGAATCCATAAGCTTCGCCTTTGCCGATAGACAATACTGGAACTGCGCCCGCCACACTGCTGTATTCGGCACCTGAATTGGCTAAACTGGCACCCGTTATTGTGTCAACCGGATATTGAAAATACCCCTTGTAAAAAGCTTCTGCCGACCACATGATGTGTTGGTTTACAATGTGTTCAAGACCAATAACGGCATGGTTTGCCCCGATATATTTTGCGTTTTTATTGAGCAACTCATCGTTGTTGTTGGCGTAGCCGAGTGTGGTATAGGCCGGAAGCTGGTAATACCTACCCAAACTTGCATTCAGCGTAATTCCATCGACAAGCAGGTATGAAGCCGATAAGCGGGGTGAAAGTTGCTCAAAAGGATTATTCATCGACGTGCTAAAAGTGTTACCATCCATGCGAATACCCAGCGACAAGTTCAATCGGCTTGCGAAAAAAGTTTTAGATACCTGCCCAAATGCGCCATATTTAAACAGGTTTATATCGGTTTTGTAGTTTATTCTTGTGAGCGAATCATTCAAATAAAGTTCCTGATAAGTTTGGTTGTCGTAGTAGGCATATTCTGTGCTTATGCCGAAACTGTATTTAAAATCACTTTTCTGTAAATGATACTCGTAGCGCATTTTGTTTTCCGTTTCATTCGATTCATAATCAAATGTCTTGGGCTTGGTTTCATCATTTTCAGGGTATTTATAAAACTCATTGTTAAGTTTGTTGCGGCTAACAACCAGTTGTTGGTAGCCATTTTTCATAAAATGCTTGTAAACTGCTCCAAAAGTGTAGCTCCATTGGTTATTTACTGGGATTTGCGACAGGATAAATTCCTGTGAGGCATCTGGGTCTTTTATTCCGTCATTTAGTTTTAAACGATCGTATGATCCTATGCTGATGATGGTTAACTCGTTTTTTGTGTCGAAGCGGATCTTCGTTTTAAACTGATAGTCGTTGTAGGTGGGCAAAAATGGCAGGCCAATTACCGAGAAAAGAAACTGCAGATAGGAGCGCCTGACGGAGAAAATGTAACTGGCTTTATCACCCATGGGGCCTTCCAGCGTTAACGAAGTCTCGCTGGCACCCAATGCTACTTGGCCATAAAGTCTGTTGGTGTTTC
>CAYWNI010000493.1:0-1570 GCA_964459525.1 uncultured Lentimicrobiaceae bacterium
CGAAGTGTTTGGTATGCAATCGTATATGGTTAAAGGGATTGGAGCAAAGCACGCGAAAAACAAAACTGCCTTTTTTCAGCCACTGAATTTACTTGATCTGGTTGTTTACCATAAAGAAAACAAAAACCTGCAACACCTTAAGGAAGTTCAGCCTGATTATATTTTCCAACACCTTCCTCACGATGTGATAAAACGATCGCTGCTGTTGTTTGTAAACGAATTGCTTTACAAGACATTACATAACGAACTACCTAACAAACCATTGTTTCACTGGTTACATCAATCGCTTATTTGGCTTGACCTAGCCCATCACCGCGTGTCTGACTTTCACCTGATGATGATGATACAGCTCAGTCAGTTTTTGGGCTTTTACCCCAAAACAATGCCTGCAAAATTATTTTCTGTCTTCGATATGCAGGAAGGTGTTTTTGGAAACCAGCTGCCGATGCATCCTTATTATATTACCGGCGAAATGGTGGTTACTTTAACCAAATTGATGGAAGCATCGTTTGAATCGAACGATAGTGAAATATTTAGCAACAGCCAACGTAAGGAGCTGCTTGAAACCCTGACTACCTATTATAAATTACACGTGCCGGGATTTACTGGATTTAAATCGCTGGAGGTGCTAAAAATGGTGCTGGGTAAATAAAGTAAAAAGAAAAAAACCAGCATCAGCCTTCTTACCAGTTCAAATCGTGCACTTTAAAGCCTTTAGATTGGTATTCTCTAATGGCAATAGCCCTCGATTCGAGCGCTTTTTGTTCAAACTCAAAACCACTTGTAATTATATTCGCCTGATCGAAATCGTACCAAAGTGGAAAATCGCGTTTGATAATGCTGTTGAATTGTATTTGAAGTTCATATTGTTTCGACTGGCGCTTTACCGGACTAAAGAAAACGTTGTATTCATTAATTCCGTCGCCGTCGATATCCGTCCAGCATGAAGCAAAAACGTAATAAAAAATCTTCTTCGGGCGGTCGATCACAACCACCGAAGTTCCCCAAATATCCTCATCAGCAGTGCTCCGCACAGTGTCCTTTTTAACAGGATCGTTACGGTATATTCTCGAAATAAAATCATAATTCTTCGACATGCCAGAAACAAGCACATCCTGATCGCCATCATTGTCGTAATCAGCCCAATGACCATCGCTCATATACAGCCCTATAATGTCGGCATTGATGTCGGTAAACTGATCATTTCGATCGTTTCGGTAAATTTTTGATACAGGACCCAGCACCGACTCACCTGTAAGGAGTAAATCAAGGTCACCATCATGATCCATGTCAGCCCAATCTACCGATCCCGACCTTACTTCAATAAAGCCTGGAAAAACTGGTTCAAAGTATTTTGACTTAATGTTGTTATACAATACAGTTGTTAGTCTTCCCTGCTGATTTTCGCCACACAAAACCACATCCTGATCGCCATCATTATCGTAGTCGCCCCAAGCAGCATCGCTGAGTTTTAATCCGGTAAGACCCAGATCTATCCGCTGAAAAGTACCATTATTGTTCTTAAAAAGCTCTGTAATAACCAGCCCGCTCGACTCCAGTCCGGCAATCA
>CAYWNI010000494.1:0-1556 GCA_964459525.1 uncultured Lentimicrobiaceae bacterium
GTGTTGTAAAACCTGAAGGCAACCTAAAAGCACAACAGATGATGGAGGAGGTTTTCGACTTTCGTGATGATTGGTGGCGCGGACTGGGCATACTTAAAAACAGCGGTTTAAAAATTAGGGATAAGTATGCCGCTCATGATGCCGAACAAATGATACCAGTTGAAGTGGAAGAAACAATCGAGCCAAAGGGCTGTATCTGTGGCGAAATATTAAAAGGCATTAAAAAACCAAAAGACTGCAAGTTATTTGGCACGGCTTGCACTCCTTCCGACCCGGTAGGCGCATGCATGGTTTCAAACGAAGGATCGTGTGCCGCCTATTACATGTACAACCGATAATAAACTCAATGAAAAAGCATAGCAACATACTTTTGGGCCATGGAAGTGGAGGGAAACTAACCCACGACCTGATAAGCAACTTGTTTGCCAGTCGGTTTGCCAACCCTATTTTAGCACAGCAAGGCGACTCTGCCCTGCTACCCCTAGAATCTGGTATGTTAACCTTTACAACAGATTCATTTGTTGTCGATCCACTTTTTTTTCCTGGTGGCAATATTGGTCATTTGGCTGTGGCGGGCACGGTGAACGATTTGGCAGTTTCAGGTGCTACACCTAAATACCTGAGTGCAGCTTTTATTATCGAAGAAGGCTTCCCAATGGAATCGCTGGAGCAAATTGTGGAAACGATGGCCGAAGAAGCTAAAAAAGCAGGCGTGTTGATCGTGACAGGCGACACCAAAGTCGTCGACAAAGGCAAATGCGATAAGCTTTTCATTAACACTTCGGGAGTGGGATTTTTACCGGAAACACATGCACACATTTCCTCTGGCAAAAATATCCAGCTTGGCGATAAAATCATTGTCAATGGTAGTATCGGCGATCACGGTATGGCCATTATGGCCGCGCGCAACGACCTTAAAATTACAACTGCAATAAACTCCGACTGTGCTTGTCTGAACCACCTGATTGAAGATGCAATCGAGGGATGCTCTTCAGTAAGGTTTATGCGCGATGCTACCCGTGGAGGACTCGGCACGGTACTATCGGAACTTGTTAGTGGAAAACCATTTGGCTTGCTGGTAGATGAAACCAGCATTCAGGTTAAGAACAATGTGCGTGGCCTATGCGAAATGCTTGGCTTCGACCCACTTTATGTTGCCAACGAAGGCAAAGTAGTTATGGTTGTGGGGAAGGAAGATGCAGACAAAGTGCTATCAAAACTGCGCAATCATCCACTGGGAAAAGACGCCTCGATCATTGGCGAAATAACTGAAAACCACCCTGGAACGGCTTGGCTTGAAACCTTGGTTGGCGGAAAACGCATCATCGAAATGCTCTCGGGACATCAATTGCCTCGTATTTGTTAACGTTGTAACACTTGGCGTTGATGAATTAACATGTTTTCACAATCTAGCATAACCTTTTGAATGCTACAATAACAGACTTCACGACTAAACTTTCGACTAAAAATTGTATTTAGCACTCATTAAGACACGTAAATTGGCCGTGGTATTGGTGCTCGCTGGAATATAATTAACATCATAACCACTTCCAAAA
>CAYWNI010000495.1:0-356 GCA_964459525.1 uncultured Lentimicrobiaceae bacterium
AGATTCCGGTGAGCATCGGTTGGCGGATTATCGACTTAAAACTAGCCAACATCAGAATTTTTGGTGGCGCGGCGGCCAATATCGTTACCGATAAAAATTTAAAGTTTTCAAATCTGGCAGACCCTATCAAAGATGCTGATTTGAGCGATTTGATCTGGCAATATCAGGTAGGTGCAGGTGTCGATATTCTTATGTTCGCGGTGGATGTGAAATACATGGGTGGCATAAACGACATGTTTAAAAACGACATTGTAGTGGATGGTAGTACCCTTAGCTCCAAATCGAATTTGTTTATGGTTACACTGGGCTGGAAAATATTCTAATCATAATTTTACTCATAAAATGTCAGTACTTTT
>CAYWNI010000495.1:366-1518 GCA_964459525.1 uncultured Lentimicrobiaceae bacterium
TGCTGACATTTTTTTTGCCATGAAAATGACCAGACTCGTTTTAATAATCTCCGTTCTCACAGCTTTTTCAATTGGTTGCAGCCGCAACTCCAACAGCACTTGGGTAATTCCATCCTCAGAGGGAAAACCGATACCTGTTGAAATTAAACGATATGGCGAAACCCTATTTTCATTGGATACTACCCAATTTCTGGATGAGTTAAACAGAATTCGGCCTGAATACCAAATGTTTATAGGAGACAACTTCAGTCAACCAGCACAATACGACCAACTCTACAACTTTGTTACCGATACACAGCTTATCAAAATAAACCAAAAAACACAGGAGGTTTTTCCGAATTTAACCAAACTCGAATCAACTGTATCCGATGCTTTTGGCAGGTTTCATTATTTTTTTCCCTACAAACAATTACCTCAGGTATACACCTATGTCTCGGGGATGCATTACGAAAATCCGGTTGAAAAAAACCAAAACCTGATGGTTATTGCGCTCGATGTTTTTTTGGGGCAAGATTACGAAGCATACAAATACCTGGGACTTCCAAAATACCGCATCAACCTCATGACACGCGACTACATTCCAGTTGAACTGATGAAGACGATGTACAACGAAGATGTAAATCCACAATTTAAGCAAAAAACCCTCCTCGACCGCATGATTGGCGCAGGAAAAATGCTTGTATTTCTTGATGCTACACTTCCTGAAACAGCTGACACCCTGAAAATTGGATACAGCCGAAGCCAGTGGAAATGGGTGGAAAACAATAAAAAGAGCGTTTGGGGATATCTCATCGAGAACCAATTGTTCTACAGCTCCGATTACGATCTGCAAATACAATTTATGCAGGAAGCCCCTTTCACAACTGAGTTTGGCAATGAGTCGGCACCACGCTTAGGAGCATGGCTTGGCTGGCAGATTGTAAAAAACTACCACCAAAACCACCCGGAAGTTGCGCTGAGTGAGCTTATCAACAACCCTGACGCACAACAAATTCTGCAACAATCGGGCTACAAGCCTTAAAACAATAACAACCCTTTCAGCAACCTTCAATAATTTGCCTACATTTGTGCATGAACAACCCCAACCATCCAACACATGCTAGTTAAAACGTACGGAAGTGCTATTCAGGGAATCGACGCGCTAATAATAAC